>CAZTJP010000009.1:1422-22033 GCA_964613895.1 uncultured Thiotrichales bacterium
CCCCGTGCGGGTGAGCTTTTCCAGCGATTCTGCCAAATGGCGGATATCGATGTCATTCCGTTTCAGGATCCGCAAGCTGCGCTGGAGGCCTTTTCAAACCAACCCTGCGAGCTGCTGATCTCCGACCTGAAGATGCCCGGCATGGATGGCATCGAACTGCTGTCGCGCATTCGCCAGATCGACACCGAACTACCGGTCATACTGATCACCGGGTTTTCCACGGTCGATACCGCCATCGAAGCGCTGCGCCTCGGCGCCTCTGACTTCATCAAAAAGCCCTACGATCCGGAAGAGCTGGTCAACCAGGTCAAGCTGCTGCTCGACAACCGCAGGCTGCGGCGCGAAAACCGCCAACTCAAAGCAGCGTTGGGCTCGGAAACCTCTACCCTGATTGGCGCCTCAGCCGCCATGCAACGCCTCAAGGCATTGGTTCGCAAGCTCGCCAGCATTCGTTGCAATGTCATCATCGAAGGCGAATCGGGCGTCGGCAAGGAACTGGTCGCCCGCGACCTGCACCAGCTCGGCCCATGGAACAACCGGCCCTTCGTAGTCATCGACTGCGGCGCGCTGACCGACAATCTGCTCGAATCCGAACTGTTCGGCCACGAGAAAGGCGCCTTCACCGGCGCCGACCGCAAACGCATCGGCCGCCTGCAGGCCGCCTCCGGCGGCACCGTTTTTCTCGATGAGATCGGCAACATCTCCGACGCCATGCAGATCAAGCTGTTGCGCGTCGTCCAGGAACAGAAAGTCACCCCGGTGGGCGCCACCCGGCCGGTGTCCATCGACGTCCGCTTCATCGTTGCCTCCAACCGCAATCTCGAAAGCATGGTCGCCGCCGGAGAATTCCGCCACGACCTGTTCCATCGGCTCAACGTCATGCAGGTCCGTATTCCACCGCTGCGCGAACGACTCGACGACCTGCCCTTGCTGGTGGAGCATTTCATTGCGGAATTCAACCAGCGCTACCAACGCCATGCGCGGGGATTCACCGATGACGCCATGCGGCAGATGCGGGCCTATGCCTGGCCCGGCAACGTGCGGGAACTGAGAAACGTGGTCGAAAGACACGTCGCACTGCAGGAAGAAGAATGGCTGGCACTGAATTTTCCACTCGACAGCAGCGCGCCCAAACCTGACGAAACGGCCATCGATGCTGACTTACCCGACCTGGCAACACTGGAACGGCGCTACATCCTCAAACTGCTGGAACTCAACCAGCACAACCGGAAACTCACCGCCCGCCAGCTTGGCATCAATCCGACCACGCTGTGGCGGAAACTGCAGTCATACCAAAACTCATCCGCGTCCAAGCCCTGAACAGTCATTCGATGGCCCGAAAGGGCGGCAAAAAATTGCCGGCAAGGGTCACCGAAAGCCCGCTCGATACCGCTCATTCCCCGGAAAAGGCCCTTTATCCTACGCCAAACGTCGGAAAAATTGCGCGCCCGTCCACTTTATCCCCATGACGAACGACCCTGTCGTTACATTGTGTGAACTAGCTCTAAAAATACAATGAAAACCGGCGGCAGAATGAACTGAACAAAAACAACAAAGCCGATTGCAAGGGGTAGAGAAATGAAAACAACAGTTGCCAAACTATGTGCTTGTGGGGTACTCGCCGTCTGCATCCTGGCTGGCGCATTGACCTACGCCTCTTCAGTCATGGCCGATCAGCAAAATCCAACCTCCCAGGCTACGGCCGTTTCATCCACCAGAGCCAAACAGGAAAAACACATCAATCTCGCCCTGCTCGAGATGACCCGAAACGTACAACCTGCACAACAGGCAAAAGCAACTGCGTCCACCCCTCTGACTGACCACCTGCTTCCAGTGGCACTCTGGTTTCTGGGCTCGGCGGCCATGGCCATGGTGGGTTACAAACGGATGCGCTATTGACCCGGATTGCATTTTGCAAGCCACGACATTTCATTTTGCATCACTGTGAGATCGAACCAGGCCAGAACCCATTGATTCTGCGTGAAATCACACTGGCACGTTAACTGCATCACAGCTGACGTTCCTAACCCGGATGTCTCACCGGGTGGCGCAGCTGGCCACTCAAAGTGGCCGCAGTCGTGACCCGGTGAGAAACTCGGGCTTAAAGCAGGACAGCCCTCGATCAGGCCGTCCCGCCATTTGGGTATAACAATCCACTTTACTGGTTTGGAGATTTCATGAAACGTAGAACCTTTTTGAAGGGCGGCATCGCCGCCTCGGCGGCCACGGTCGCCGCCAGCGCGGGCCTGTTGACCCCTACCGCTGTTTTGGCCGCCTGGCCGAAAAGCGCTTTCGAATCCAAGGATCTGAAAGCCGCCATGAGTGCAATCGCTGGTGGCGACAGCCCCGCCATGGACTCAAGCATCAAATTCTCGAAAACACCGGATATCGCTGAGAATGGCGCCGTCGTGCCCGTCACGGTATCCACCGACATGGCCGGCGTCGAATCCATTTCGATCTTTGCCTCCAACAACCCCTCGCCGTTGCTGGCCAGCTTCAATCTCGGCGAAGGCGCCCTGCCTTATGCTTCGACACGCATCAAGATGGCCAAGACCGGTGATGTTATCGCCGTGGTGAAGGCCAACGGCAAATTGCTGATGAACAAGAAGCAGGTCAAGGTCACTATCGGCGGCTGCGGCGGCTAACCCTGGAGGAAAAAACATGTCTACTATCCGACTCAAAGCGAAACAGAAAGACGGTGTGACTACGGTCAAATGCCTTATCAGCCATCCAATGGAATCAGGGCTTCGCAAGAACAAGAAGACGGGCAAGAAAATCCCTGCTCACTTCATCGAAGAAGTCACCGCCGAACACGGCGGCAAAACCGTCATGACAGCCTACTGGAGTGGCGGAATCTCGAAAAACCCTTATCTGGCCTTCAAATTCAAGGGCGGAGCCAAGGGTGACGAGATCAAGATCTCCTGGAAGGACAACAAGGGTGAATCGGACTCTGCTTCAGCAAAAATAGGCTGACCCGCAACAATACCTCTCGCCTCCGTAATCAGCGAGATCCTCTTCATCTTCAGGAATAACGGGGGCGGGGGGTATTCTTTCTCATACTCTCCACAGCGAGGTGCTCATCGAGCGCCGCCCGAAGCTCGAGCGCATGTTCATCAGGAAAAACAAACCGCAGCTCGGTCCCCGATTCACTGACCTCATGCCGAAAAACAGGGATACGAAACCGGCGGGAGCCCGACGCCTTGCATAGCCGGAATTCTGCTTCCAGATAGGCATGTTCGGGCAGCCGGCGCAGGTCGGCGTTCACGAATACGCCATGGGTGCCGATCGTCCGCCCTGGTGCAGACAAAATCCTGAAGCCGTAACAATAGACAACCACTTCGATACTGGCCTCGTTCAAATGAACTGGTGGCTCCATCTCCCGAGGCGCTGGAATTTTTTGTGCAAAGCTCATTGAAAATCCGTATATCAACTGTAGACCCGGTTGGAGAACCCGCTCCAACAGTGCTTCGTCTCTGCGAACGAATCTTACCGAAGAAGCGACCAAGGGGTTCGTTCCCCATACGTTTATACAAGGGACTCCAAACAATGACTTTGGTTCCAGAATTACTGAAACAAACAGTGCTAATCAGGCTATTTCAGTGTAAAGCTTTGTAAATTTAAAAAAACTTTCTAGAGGAATTGAGAATTGATCGACATACTTTTGTATCGATTTCTGTTAGCCGGGATTGCTCACGGGATCTCGTCGTACATCATAACGTCGTCATCACCCTGAAAACCCAGGGATGAAGTTCAGGGGTTTCTCAACGTTGACAGGAGACCTTCCATGAACGACATCGATATTGGTCATTTACTGCATTCTCTTCAGCAGAAGCTTGGCGCCATTCTGCCGAACGTGCTCACGACTCTCGCCATTCTGGTGATCGGCTGGCTGATTGCCATCATCGTTCGCGCTGTGATACGCCGCGGCCTGAATACCATCGGCCTCAACCGCCGCCTGACCCAATCCACATCCGGCAACCTGGACATCGAAACCGGTGTCGCCAAGGGTGCCTATTGGATCATCATCCTCATGACTCTGGTTGCCGTCTTCAACAACCTCGACCTGCCAATGGTCTCCGAACCACTCAATGCCTTGATCTCCCAGGTGTTCGAATACTTGCCGCGACTGATCTCCGGCGGCGTACTAGCGCTGGTGGCCTGGGTGCTGGCAACGATCGCCAGAACGGTAACCACCAAAGCGTTGGCTGCCACGCGACTCGATGACAAGTTGAGCGCCGAAGCCGGCATGGAACCGATCGGGGCCAATATCGGCAACATACTCTTCTGGCTGATCATCCTGCTGTTCCTGCCCGCGATTCTCGGTACGCTGCAGCTCGAAGGCCTGCTGGCGCCGGTTCAGGACATGGTAGACAAAGTGCTCGCCATGCTGCCCAACATCTTCGCCGCTGGCGTCATCGGCTTCGTTGGCTGGTTGGTGGCGAAAATCCTTCGCGACCTGGTCAGCAATCTGTTGGCGGCAACACGCATCGATGCGCTGGCCCTCAAATCCGGCCTGCCCGTCACCCTGCGAGTATCACGGGCAAGCGGCCTGATCGTCTTCATCCTGGTTTTCGTCCCCGCCCTTATCGCCGCGCTCAATGCGCTCCACATCGACGCCATCTCACAGCCAGCCATCCGCATGCTGAACAAAATGATGGATGCTGTGCCCAACATCATTTCCGCCGCCATCATACTCATCGTCACCTATTTCGTGGCCCGCTTCATCGCCATCACGCTGAGCCTCATGCTCAGCAACCTCGGTATCGATGACTGGCCCGAAAAACTCGGCATCGCCGGCCTCAACGACCGTTACGCCCCCTCGATCATCACCGGCAAACTGGTGCTGTTCTTCGCCATGCTGTTCGCCGTCGTCGAGGCCGCCGACCTGCTTGGCTTCGAACAGGTAGGCCAAATCGTTTCGATGTTCATCGAATTCGGTGGAAAAATCCTGCTGGGCTCTGTCATCCTCATCATCGGTTTTTGGCTCTCCGGGCTCGTCTATCGCTCCATTGGCCAGATTGCCGGTGACCACAGCGCCATGATGGCCAACCTCGCCCGCTTCGCCGTTCTCGGCATCATCACCGCCATGGGCCTCAGCGCGATGGGAATCGCCGATGAAATCGTCAACCTCGCCTTCGGCCTCACCCTGGGCGCCATCGCCGTGGCCGTCGCGCTCGCTTTCGGTCTCGGCGGGCGTGAAGCCGCCGGCAAACAAATGGAATACTGGCTCAGCAAACTGCGCCACTGACACGCCAGTCATCACACCATCTCGAGCGGCCTCGCTACGCGACCCGGAGATAGCGCCGGTGGCCAGCAGACCAACCTGACCGCCGGAGCTGTCCGAGCCACCCGCCCGGGTAACCTTTCGGAGGCCGCCACAACCCTTCTGTGAATCCAGGCATGGAAATTCCCGCTGATCACCGCCAAAATACCCGTAATTCCCGACGAGCGGCCCCGTCACTCCCGGCTTCCAAAACCCAAAACGACCGACGACCAAATGCATCGCACCCCCACATCACTGATCACCGCCCTGCTGATTCTTCTTTTGCTCCCGATCGTCGCCAGCGCCGTGAACAAGCCCCAACCACGAATCATCGGTGGCCAAAGTACCTCTTCGAGCGCCTGGCCCTCGGCCACCGCCTTGCAAATCCGTCTGCCCTCGTCAAACACCGAACGGTTCTGCGCCGGTAACCTGATCGCGCCCCAGTGGATATTGACTGCCGCCCACTGCTTCTACGACATAGCAACCAATCAACAAACAGTGTATGCCGGAGATGTTACTGCCTATCCCGGCATCGACGATCTGCGCCAACTGAGCCCTGAACGAGGGAAAACCGTCGTCAACATCTACATCCACCCCCAATTCTCCGGCGTGAACAGCTATGACTTCGATTTTGCCCTGCTCGAACTCGCCTATCCCGAAAATCAACCCGTCGCTGCACTGGCCAGTAGCACGCCGGATCCCGGTGAAATCGCCACAGTCATTGGATGGGGCGTCACGGCTGTCAACCCGGCCACCCAACAACCCATCCACAACTCGCTGGCGGAACAACTCCAGGAAGTCGATGTTCCCGTCATCGACAACAGCCAGTGTCAGAGCGCCATGGGTAGCGGGATCACCGACAACATGATCTGCGCGGGATACCCGCAAGGCGGCAAGGACGCCTGCAACGGCGACAGTGGTGGCCCAATGCTGGTCTATCGCAACCACCACTTCATCCAGGTTGGCATCGTCAGTTTCGGCATTGGCTGCGCCCAGCCGGGCCGCTATGGCGTCTATGCCCGCCTGACATCCGCATTGCCATGGATCCATGACCTGGTACCCCAGGCCCAGATCGACGCAGCAACCGTAGCGGAACGCAAACTCACACCGCCGACGACAAACGGTGAGGCCACGCCCACACCCCAAGCGCCCGCCACCGCCCTCAAGGGTGACGAAGGTGGCGCCTTCACCCCCCGACAAGGCGGCGGTGCCTTTGGACTGCCCATGTTGCTGTTGCTTGGGGGATTACTGGTTTGGTCACGCAAACTACAGCGGCTTGCGTAGCAGGGGCATGACGACTCAGGGACAAGGATCGGTGAATCTGGCATGAATGGCTTCGATCTCTGCCAGCAGTGCTTCGCTCAACGTCAGTTCAGCCGAAGCGATATTGGCCTTGAGCTGATCCATCGTCGTCGCCCCAATGATGGTGCTGGTCAGAAAAGGACGGGAATTGACAAAGGCCAGCGCCAACTGCGCCGGAGCCAACCCATGACGCCGTGCCAGTTTGTCATATTCCACCGTTGCAGCCATTCCCTGCTCGCCGGAATAGCGTGAATAATCCGGAAACAATGTCAGACGTGCACGCGAAGGCCGTGAACCGTACAGATACTTGCCGCTGAGCATCCCGAACGCCAATGGTGAATAAGCGAGGAATCCGAGTTTTTCACGGTAAACCATCTCCGCCAGGCCCACCTCGAAACTCCGGTTGAGCAAATTGTACGGGTTCTGGATACTGACGATTCGCGGCAACCCCGCCTGCTCCGCCAACCGCAGATACGCCATCACTCCCCAGGGCGTCTCATTGGAAATACCGACATAACGTACCTTGCCGGCCTCGACCAGTTCTGCCAGCGCCGTCAGCGTCTCCTCGATTGGAATCGCATCGTCATCATCCTCCGGCGCAAAGCCCAGCTTGCCGAAGTAGTTGGTGCTGCGTTCGGGCCAATGAACTTGGTACAGGTCCACATAATCGGTTTGCAACCGTTTCAGGCTCGCATCCAACGCACGATGGATGTGATCGCGGTTCAACCGTGGCCCGCCACGAATATGGCCAACCCAGTCCTGCCCCGGCCCCGCCACCTTGGTGGCAATGATCAACTTGTCGCGGTCCGGGCGTCGACCAAGCCAGGTACCGATATACTGCTCGGTCAACCCCTGAGTCTCCACCTTCGGTGGAATCGCATACAACTCGGCGGTGTCGATGAAATTGATGCCTTGATCGACCGCATAATCGAGCTGCTGATGCGCTTCGGCCTCGCTGTTCTGCTGCCCCCAGGTCATCGTACCGAGACAGATCTGGCTGACTTTCAGATCACTGTCGCCAAGTTGCCGATATTCCATGCCTACGCTCCCTTACAAAAACAGGCTCAACACACCGGTAAACCCATAGAGCCGGTTGTGGAAAATCTCCCCGTTGGCAAAAAAACCGACCAGCGGGAAATCTCCCAGCACCTCACCAATCATCTTGATCTCTTCTGAATGCTCGCCAAACTGATGGCGCCCGCGGCCAAGACAGGAATAATAACAACCACCCCGAATCGGTCGTCCTTCTCGACGCTGATCGAGATCACGGAGCATTTTCAGCATATCCTCGCGAGCCGTATTGCCATCCCGGCGGCAGAACATCAGCTGATCGCCTGCTTCCACCAGGTCACCAATCGCCACCAGGCCCTGATTGGTGTCGATACCGATCAGGCTGCGCACCAGATAATCGCCCCGATCCGACTGTGGAACCGGCAGGCCGGCAAAGACGTAGCCACCCAACCGCTTCAGGTCGCGCGCCAATACCTCGCCGACATCCTCCTTCAGCACCGACAAGGCCGGCTGCTGATCAATCCTGGCAATGACATTGCCTTGCGCTTCCGAAATGGTGTGCACCGGCCCGATCGGCGAGCAGCCCTGGGTATGGCCGGCAATGACATCAACGGACGAGGCAAACAGCACGCCCGACAAGCCGCCACTGCCGACACCATTGCTGATCTGGATCTGAAGACTCTGCGAACTGGTCAGTCCACCAACGAAGAACCCTTCGCCCAGCTCGACCGAGAACCGTTCGATCAACTGGGGAATTTCCGGGTTGGTGGGATCCCCGTGCAACAACCCAAAGCCAGGATGATGCGCCTCGATCCAGGCCCGATTGTCCGCGATGAAGGCGGATGTGTTTTCTGTCTGATTGGGAATCAGCCGGAACTGATCGGCCGGGATATCGAGCAACATCACCGCCATCGCGGGCTGATCATAGATCTCCAGCCCGGTCGTGACGATTGCCAGCCCGACTGTGCCAATCCAATTGCTGACGCCCGTGGCATGCTGCAACAGATGCATCAGATGCTCTGCTTCCCGCGCCAGAGCATCAGTCAGATACAACACGCCAAGGGTCGCTTCCGGCGGCACATCTCCGATCTGGCTCAGGCAGGTATTGACCAGTTCCCGAGGATCGGAGCCCACCGCGTAACCATGCAGAAACTGCTCCATTCAAGACCTCCCGAACGAAACAGCTACAGCCACCTTGCCAGGCGTCAACAATCGAACATCAACCGCCGCGATGTGAATCAACCTTTGTTGGCGATCATGTCATGAATGATGGGCGTGAGAATGATCTCCATCGCCATTCCCATCTTGCCACCCGGCACCACGATGGTGTTGCGCCGTGACATGAAGGACCCCGGCAGCATCGCCAATAGATTTGGAAAGTCGATATTGAACTTCGCCGGATCGGCAAAGCGGATCACCACCAGGCTCTCATCCGGTGTCGGAATATCGCGTGCAATGAACGGGTTGGACGTATCGACGGTCGGAATCCGCTGGAAATTGATATCGGTGCGCGAGAACTGAGGCGTAATGTGGTGGACATAATCCGGCATGCGGCGCAGGATGGTATCGACGATCACCTCGGCGGAATAACCCCGCTCGGCATTGTCACGAAAGATCTTCTGGATCCACTCCAGGTTGACGATCGGCACCACGCCAATCCCCAAATCGACATGCTGAGCCACGTCATAGCCATCCCCCTTGACCAGGCCATGCAGCCCTTCATAGAACAGCAGATCGGTATCGGCCGGCACATCTTCCCAGGGCGTGAACTGACCAGGCTTGAGATCCGTACCCAACCGCTCATTGTGCGCCGCGGCTTCCTCATCGCTGTGCAGATAATAACGCTTCTGCCCGGTTCCATCCGCGCCATAGGATGCAAACAACTCCTCCAGCTTTTCGAACAGATTGGCTTCCGGCCCGAAGTGGCTGAAATGCTTGTTCCCTTCGGCCTCGGCCGCCTGCATGTGCTCCTTCATCGCCACACGGTCATAGCGGTGAAAGCTGTCGCCTTCGACCACGACAGGATTGATTTTCTGACGCAGGAAGATATGTTCGAAAGCGTTCTTGACTGTCGAAGTGCCCGCGCCGGAGGAGCCGGTGACGGCGACGATAGGATGTTTTCTGGACATCAGGATTCTCCCGGTAGTTGATAAATCGGAGTCGGCGGAGTGCGCCGCGCACAAAAAAATCGTAGCGGCACATTGTACCGATCCGGCGATATTTTAGCCACGACGTTCGAACAGCAGATCCCAGACGCCATGATCGAGACGCCGGCCGCGCCGCTCGAAACGGGTTTCGGGGCGATCGGCCGGACGATCGACATAGGTTTTTCCCTCTGGCGCCAGATTTCGCAGCGATGGATTCTGCATCAACACATCGAGCGACCACTCTGCATAATCCTGCCAGTCGGTCGCCATATGGAAACGACCGCCCGGCTTCAACCGTGACGCCACCAGGGCGACGAAATCCGGCGTCACGATACGCCGCTTGTGGTGACGCTTCTTGGGCCAGGGATCGGGAAAAAACAGTTGAATGACATCGAGCGATGCCTCGGGCACCATCTGAGTCAGCACATCGATGGCGTCATCGCGACAGACCCGCACATTATCCAGCTGCCGCTGCTCGATACGCTGCAACATCTGGCCCACCCCGGGCGCATAGACCTCGACACCGAAAAAGCCCCGCTGCGGCGCTCGTGCCGCCATCTCCGCCAATGATTCGCCATTGCCAAAACCAATCTCGAGGACGACAGCCGATGCGCCGGGGAACAGCGCATCGAAATCCAGCGGCGCGTCCGCCAGCGACAGACCGAAGCGGGGCCACAGCCGTGACAATGCCTCGCGCTGACCGCGGGTGATCCGCCCTTCGCGGCGAACAAAGCTGCGAATGCGCCGGTCGCTGCCGGCAGCCGCCCGAACCACGGTCGTCAACTAGAAGAACGTGCCGTCGATCGGCGATGAGGCAGAAGCAAACCGCTTGCGCGGCATGCGGCCGGCCAGAAACGCCTCGCGGCCGGCCTCGATCCCCTTTTTCATCGCCGAAGCCATCAGCACCGGCTGTTGGGCCGCTGCAATCGCGGTATTCATCAACACGCCATCACAACCCAGCTCCATCGCCACCGCAGCATCGGAAGCCGTGCCGACGCCGGCATCCACGATGATCGGCACGCCCGCGTTTTCGACGATTTCCAGAATATTGTACGGATTGCGAATACCCAGCCCGGAACCGATCGGTGCAGCCAAGGGCATCACCGCGACACAGCCAATCTGCTCCAGCTCACGCGCCACGATCGGATCATCATTGGTATAGACCATCACATCGAAACCATCGGCCACCAAGGTCTCCGCCGCCTTGAGCGTCTCGGTGATATGCGGGAACAGCGTCTTCTCATCACCCAGCACCTCCAGCTTGACCAACGAATGCCCGTCCAGCAATTCCCGCGCCAGACGGCAGGTACGTACAGCCGTCTCGGCATCGTAGCAACCCGCCGTATTGGGCAGAATGGTGTACTGCTCCGGCGGAATCACATCCAGCAGGTTGGGCTCATCCGGATTCTGGCCGATATTGCTGCGCCGGATCGCCACCGTGACGATCTGCGCACCACTGGCCTCGATCGCCGCCCGGGTTTCATCCAGATCCTTGTATTTGCCAGTACCCACCAGCAACCGGGAGGTGTAAGTCTTGCCGGCAACGGTCAGGGGTTTGTCTTGCATCGGGTCAACCTCCGCCAATGGCGTGAACGATTTCAATCTCATCGGCGGGCTGCAACGCCACCTCCGCATACTGACTGCGCGGCACGATTTCGCGATTGCGCTCCAGCGCCAGGCGTTTATCCGCCAGTCCGAGCTGCTCGATCAGATCCGCCACGGAAATACCCTCTGGCGCCTCGAATGCCTCGCCATTCAGAATGATTTTCATCATCGGTCAAACGCAGTGGAAACGCTTATGATAACAAACCCGGCCTGACGCCACCCACCGCTCACTCGCGCGGTTGAAAATGCAGCAACGTTTTGCGGATATTGGGGAACAGCAGATAATGATGGCCATAGCCACCACGCCGCATCTCGCGTACCGCCGCCTCCTGGCTCCAGCCCTGCTCGGCGATCCGGTAGGCCGCAATCACCGCACCGGTCCGATCCGCGCCGTGCAGACAATGCACCAGCACCGGCTTTTCCGACTCACGAATCAACCGCAGCGCCTTGCGCAGCTGATGGGCTGAAATCGTACTGGGCGACATGGGCAAGTTCCTGGCCTGCAACGCCGTGCCACGCATCAGATGCCGATCGCTGTGCGCCAGCCGCAGATCCAGCACCGTCTTGATCCCCAGCCGTTCGAGTTCCCGCATACCTGCCGCATCCGGCTGAGCGGCGCGATACAGCCCGTCATCGACACGATAGAGATTCTGTACGTGCTGAGCCGACACGGGTTGCGCCCAACGGGCAGGACGTGGAACGGGAGACGGCAGGCTGGCGCAAGCGGCCAGCACCAGGCAGAGAACGGCCAGCCCCAGCGGGCGAAAACCATATCGCAACATTTCGGAATCCGGATGCCAGAAAAACTACCCGACAGTATCGAGCCACGCGAGTATAGCAACGATCAGCGCCATTGCGCTCAGAATCAACACAGCGCCGGCGAGACTGTCCTTGACCCGGCCAATGGTCTGGTGCAGCTCGGGATGGAGATGATCGATCAGCGCCTCGAGCGCCGAGTTGAACGCCTCGGCCGCCAGAATCACGCCGATACACAGCGCCACCAGGGCCCACCAGATCCAAGCAACCCCCAGCAGGGCGAAGCCCACCACCGCCAGTCCCCCCAGCCACACATGGGTACGAAAACTGTGTTCTTCACGCCAGCAATGCACCAATCCGCGCCAGGCATTGCGCAAGCGAATGCCGAAATGCTGGTTCTTGAAACCGGGCGGAGTCATCGCCAGTGTCTGAGGCTCCGTCAATTCGACAAGGTGCGGCCACCATCGACCGCAATGATCTGGCCGGTGATATAGGGCGCATCCTTGACCAGGAACAGAATCGTGCGGGCAATATCGAGCGGCTCGCCTTCACGCTTGAGCGCAGTGCGGGCGATGATCTCCTCGTGCTTGGCGCTGTGATGGGGTTCTTCCGGCCACAGAATCGCGCCGGGCGCCACGCCATTGGCGCGCACTGCCGGTCCCAGCTCGCGAGCCAGCGACTTGGTCAACGCGACCAGCCCTGCCTTGGCGACTGAATACACCGTATAGTTCTTCAGCGGCCGGTCGGCATGGATATCCACCATATTGACGATACAGCCACCGTTGCGAGTCAGCTCGGGCGCAGCTGCCTGGCTGAGAAACAATGGCCCCTTCAGATTGGAGCCGACCAGCACATCCCAGTCCCGTTCCGTGATCGTGCCCATCTCAGTGGGATAGAACGCCGAGGCATTGTTGACCAGCACATCGAGCCGCCCCCAGAACGCGATCGCCTCTTCGACCAATCGCGGCAGCGCCTCGGTGTGCAACAGATCGCCCTGCAACGTGCGCGCTGAATCGGGGCGCAGGGTGTTAAGCTCTGCGGCCAGCAGTCCCGCCTCCTCGGCAGAGCTGCGATAGTGGATAATGACATTGAAATTTTCGGCATGCAGGCGGCGCACAGTCTCCGCGCCCACCCGCCGGGCGGAACCGGTCACCAGCGCCACCTTGCCGTGTTCCACATTGCTTTTCGATTCCGTCATAACAGGAATGCTCGCCAGATGATGCCTTTGACCTTACCCGAGCCGGAGCCGGCAGCGCAAATGCACAGCCAGCGGCTATGCGAAATGATCCGTGCCGAGATCGATGCAGCCGGCGGCGTGATACCGTTTCGCCGCTACATGGACATGGCGCTCTACACACCCGGCCTCGGCTACTACATGGCCGGAGCGCACAAGTTTGGCGCCGCCGGTGACTTCATCACCGCACCCGACATCTCACCGCTGTTCTCCGACTGCCTCGCCGCCCAGTGCCAGCAGGTGCTCGACCGCTTCGACCGCCCCGCCTGTCTGCTCGAGTTGGGCGCGGGCACCGGCATCATGGCGGCGGACATCCTTGCCCGACTCGAACGGCTCGATTGTTTGCCCGATCATTACTACATCCTCGAACTGAGTGCCGAACTGAAACAACGGCAGCAGCAGACGCTGGCCGATCGTGTGCCACATCTCGCCGGCAGCGTGCGCTGGCTCGATACCCTCGAAGGTCTTGAACTGCAC
The DNA here is from genome assembly GCA_964613895.1 of uncultured Thiotrichales bacterium. Classification (GTDB taxonomy): domain Bacteria; phylum Pseudomonadota; class Gammaproteobacteria; order UWMA-0217; family UWMA-0217; genus HyVt-560. The sequence continues at coordinate 15,218 of CAZTJP010000009.1, forward strand.
GGCGTCATTCTTGCGAACGAGGTGCTCGACGCCCAGCCGGTGAGCCGTTTCCGGCTCGATGAAGATGGCTTGCATGAACTCGGTGTCGGCTACGACCCACAAGGCTTCCACACGGTTGCGATGACGGCTTCGTCAGCACTGGCGCAACGGGTCACGCAGCTTCAGGCAGCCATCCCCGAGCCCTGGGCCCTGCCCTACGAGTCGGAATTCAACCCACAACTCGAAGACTGGATACGCCTGCTCGGCAAGACGCTCGCCGCTGGCGCCATTCTGCTGATCGACTACGGCTATGTGCGCACCGAGTATTACCACCCGGAACGCCATCGGGGCACCTTGATCGGCCACTACCGCCACCGCGTCACCGAAGATCCGTTTCTGTTCCCCGGTCTGCAGGATCTCACCGCCAGCGTGGATTTCACCGCCGTTGCCGAAGCCGCCCTCGATGCCGGCCTGACGCTCGACGGCTACACCACACAGGCGCTGTTCCTGATGGGCAACGGCCTGGAACGGTTCTACACCGAGCGGCTCGAGGCACAGCCACAAGATGCATTGGAACTGGCGCAACAGATCAAGCGCCTGACCCTGCCTTCGGAAATGGGCGACCGCTTTCAAGTGATTGGTCTGACAAGGGAAATCCCTCCCGGGCTGAATGGCTTCCAGCCAAGGAACCAGCTTCACCGCCTGTGGCCGGAGGGGCGCTGAACCCGCCAGTCGGGCACGACGACCTCAATTGACGTAGATCAAGACGGCCCGCGCATATCAGGATATCCTGATATTCGAAATACGAACAGCGGTGAAACGGCGGAACTGCAATATGAAGAAGTGGTTACTGATCGGCCTGGCGGCAATGATGAGCATGGCGCTGAGCCTGCCCCTGTCGGCACGCGAGGTACGCACATTGACGCTGCCCGATCAGACCGAGGTCGATCTGCGCATCTTCCCGGCGCCCGGCGATACATTGCTGCTGGGTTTTCCCTGCGATGAAGGCACGGGCGTCAATGAAGAAAAAACCGCGCGTGAACTCGCCGGTTTCGGCGTCGAAACCTGGATGCCCGATCTGCTCGGCGCCTACATGCTGCCCAAGGTCAAGAGCAGCCTGAAGAAAATCCCCACCCAAACCCTGCTGTTCCTGATCGACCGGGCGGTACGCACCGGCAAGCAGGTATTTCTGATCGCCGGCGGCCCGGACAGTGAACTCATTCTGCGCGCCGCGGCGGAATGGGAAAAGACCCATCCGCCCGGCAAGGATGCGCTCAAGGGTGCCATTCTGCTGTTCCCGCGGCTCATCAAGGGACAGCCGACACCAGGTCAGGTGCCGCAGTATGTCGATGTGGTCGGCCATACCCGCCTGCCAATCATGGTGCTGGAAGGGGAACGCACTCCCAACCGCTGGGGAATCGGCCACCTCACCCGCGCGCTACAGGCAGGCGGCAGCAATGTCTACGCCAAGCTGATTCCGGGCGTGCGGGGTTATTTCTTCAAGCGTGAGGACACCACCGCACCGGAAGAGATCGTCACCCAACAATTGTCCGGGCTGATCAATGCCAGCCTGTATTTCCTCAAGGGAAGCCATCATGAACTTCACTGACAGCTCGAAGAACCGTCGTCCCAGCTTCGTCCGCTGGCTGCTGTTGCTGCTCATCACTGCACTGCCTGCCTGGGTGATGGCCGCGCAGATGAAGCCCTACAAGGGCCCAACGCCACCGCTGGCGCTCCAAGACCTGCACGGCAAAACCCACCGCCTCGCCGACTACAAGGGCAAGGTGGTATTGGTGCAGTTCTGGGCCACCTATTGCACACCCTGCCGGCGCGAAATGCCGTCGATGAACCGGCTGCTCAAGAAGATGCACGGCAAGCTGGTGATTCTGGCCGTCAATATGGGAGAGACCCGGAAAGAAGTCGAGGCATTCACCAAACAGGTCGGGACCGAATTTCCGGTATTGCTGGACAAGGACGGCAAAACCCTGGCGCAATGGAAAGTGTTCGCCGCGCCGTCCAACTTCCTGCTCGACAAACACGGAAAGATTCGCTACACCCTGTTCGGTGGAGTCGATTGGGACTCCGATGCGATGGTCGCCTTTCTCGACAAGCTGGCCGAACAGTAGATGGCGCCACCCATCAACAGACCGTTGATACCGGATTTCCACTGCCATGGACATGCCCGCCGAACTGCTCCATCCCGCCATCGTGGCGCCACTGTGGATCCTCTACCTACTGACGATTGCCGCCGCGCTCTATCGGGCGCCCTGGTTCAGAATGCGCCAGTCGGACTCGGCCAACACCTACTTCGGCGCCGCGGCACTGCTGGTTGCATTCTGGAATCTCAACACCGGAGTCATGCCCGGGCAAAGCCTTCACTACCTCGGCGCCAGCGCGCTGACGCTGATGTTCGGCTGGGAATTCGCCTTCCTGGCGCTACAGGCGCTGATCGTCATGACCATTCTCCAGGGGCGTGTCGGCTGGGAAACCCTCGCCGCCAATGGCCTCCTGCTGGCCGCCATTCCGACACTGCTGACCCACAGCCTGCTGCGCCTGACCCAGCGTTACCTGCCCCATAACTATTTCATCTACTTCTTCATCAATACCTTCCTGGCGACCATCGCGGGCATCGTGCTGATCGCGCTGACCACCGCCGTGCTGGTGTCCTTCAGTCACCGACCGGAACTGACGCAGGGACTGCTGCCATTCCTGCTCATGCTGGCATTGCCGGAAGGCGTGATCACTGGCATGATCATTGCGATTCTGGTCGTCTACAAGCCCGAATGGGTGACCACCTTCCGCGATCGCACCTACCTGGCCCGGAAATAACCGGGATTTGCCACCTCATTCTCGACTATAGTCAGTAGTAAAGGCACCACCGTCACCCGCTACACAGAGTCGCGCAGCGAGGCCGCTCAAGGTGGTGTGATGGCTGGCGTTGGCGACCGAGGGCCGCACAGGCGCCAACCCCTGAAGGAGGAACCAGACCATGCAAAAAATCAGCATCATCGGCGCGGGGCGCGTCGGCGAATCCACCGCCCAGTTTCTTGCCCGGCTCGATATCGCCCGCGAAGTCGTCCTGCTCGATGTCAAGGCAGGCGTCGCCGAGGGCGCTGCGCTCGATATCCAGCAAACCGCGCCGATATTCGAATTCGACACCCGCGTGACTGGCGGAACCGAACCAAAACTCATCGCCCGCTCCGATCTGGTCATCATCACTGCCGGTATCGCCCGCAAACCCGGCATGTCGCGCTCCGATGTCCTCGAAACCAACGTCGGTATCCTCGACGGCATTCTCGATTTCGTCATGCAACAAGCGCCCGACAGCAAGATCCTGCTGGTCTCCAACCCGGTGGATGTGCTGACCTACCGCGCCTGGCAACGCACCGGCTGGCCGCGGAACCGCATCTTCGGCCAGGCCGGTGTACTGGACTCCTCGCGCATGGCAGCGTTCATTGCGCTGGAATCGGGCTATTCCGCCGGAGACATCAATGCCATGGTGCTGGGTGGCCACGGTGACGCCATGGTGCCGATGATCCGTTACACTACCATTTCCGGCATTCCGATCGACCAACTGCTCGATGCAGATACGATCGAACGCATCATCGAACGCACTCGCAACGGCGGAGCGGAGGTATTGGCACTGCGACAGACCAGCAGCGCCTATGCCGCCCCTGCCGCCGCCATCGCCACCATGGTCGATGCCATCGCCCGGGCACGCAACAGCATCCTGCCGACAGTCGCCATCCTCGAGGGTGAATACGGCCACGACAATATCGCCATGGGCGTGCCTTGCGTGCTCGGAGCAGCCGGGATGGAGAAAATCATCCAGTTGCCGCTGACGGACGAAGAGCAGTCAGCCTTCGACACCTCACTGGCAGGCGTCATGAACGATATTCACAAACTGCCCGCCGTGTGACGACTCGGTACAATTACCCGCCGTTAGCCAGATTTCTCACAGTCCGCGATACTGATGCAGCGCCCGGAATGCAGGCGCGCACCGGGCCGCGGGCAACTTCGACAGCGTCAGCGTTTCGAGAAATGCCAGGCCGGACAAGCTCGGATTGACAGTCAGACGCCGCCCGTCCCGGGAATGGAACACCAGCATGCGCAAATAGGGGTTGAAACGCACGGCAACGACCTCGTCCCAGCGCAGGGCACTGCGGGAGAAAGCGCCAAGGGAAGCGATCGCATCGCTGGTCAGAATCACTCGCCGGGTTCGCGCTTCGGCCAGCAACGCCAGGGCCGCCAGCAACAGCACGAGCGAGGCGAAACGCAGCGGCATTGGCAATGCTTCCCCCGCCCCAATGAGCGGGTGCAGCGCAGGTGTCAACACAACCGCGGTCAGAGCCGCCAGAATGCCGGCAAGCCCCAGGCAGCTCCAGCGCACGACCGCGCCATATTGAAGAATGGCCAGCCGGTGATTCCCGGGAATCAGTGCTCGCGGCGCACGCTCGGCAGTACGCAGCAGCCAACCACTGACCAGCGTCGAGATGACGCCCGCCACAATGAAAAGCTGAATGTCGAACCCCATGGCTGCCCCCTGGTCGAAGAAGATGCCTTTACGACCCCCCACAGTCGGCAAAGTTGCGCCGCCAGGCTGCTCCGTTGCCGGAAATGTGATGGTGTCCGCGAGTGCCTTCCATCCATGGTGTCCCCGGGTCAATCTGTGAAATGGCCGATGACATGAGGTAAATAATCTAGATAAAGTCCTGAAAAGTCAGCGGTCAGACTTGCCCAACCTTGAGTGATCCGCTATCAAATAAACGTTGAACGCAGTCTGCTGCTCCGGAATCACCGACATGCACAATCCAAGTTTTTCTTCCCGGGTCGCCATCCAGAGCCCGCAACAGCCACTGGCGCTGCTGGCTCGGGTGCTCGATTCGATTGGCATCGGGCTGGCGCTCTACATGGCCACCGTGGTCTCGACCACCGACGATGGCTGGAGCCGCATCCATGCGTTCTACGCCATGGTGGCGATCATGCTGATGCAGTTCTATTCCGAGTTCTTCCACGTCTATCAGAACTGGAAGATCAACAACACCATGGTGTCGCGCCTCTGGATGCTTGGCATCAGCGCCATGACCTGGATTTTCACCTGTCTGACGCTGGTCGTCATCGCCCTGGTGTTCGACCAGTCGGCGCACCTGCTCGACTGGCAACTGGCCGGCTACTGGTTCGGTTTCACCCTGGTCGCTTTCGCCATGATCCGGCTGGTGCTCAACTTCATCATCCGAACGTTGCGCAACCACGGCATCAACGTCCGCCGGGTGGCCATCGCCGGCGCCGGACCACTGGGGCGGTTCGTCAGCGAGCAGATCGATGACAACCCTTGGGTGGGGTACCAACTCATCGGCGTCTACGACGACCGCTCCCAGAAAGAACACCAGTCCGAGCTGGTCGTCAATCGCCGCAAGCGCGAAGCCATTGGCAATCTGGAGAAAGGCTTGCCTGTCGATGGCACATTCCAGGATCTGGTCGATCATGCCGCTGAAAAGCGCTTCGACGCCATTTTCATCACGCTACCCATGCGTGCCGAACACAAGGCGCAGGAAATCATTCGCAAACTCGCTTCCAAATCGGTGGTGGCGGTCTACGTGATCCCCGATTTCTACTCCTCCACCTACGAGGCACATTTCACCCACCTGCTCGACATCAATGGTATTCCGGCCGTCAGTATCTATGAAAACCCGGTCTCCGGCCTGCGCTCGGTGGTCAAGCGGCTGGAAGACATCGTGCTCTCGACCATCATTCTGGCGATCATCGCCATACCCATGGTCTTCATCGCGCTGGCGGTCAAGCTCACCTCGAAAGGTCCGATCATTTTCAAACAGACCCGATACGGACTCGATGGCAAGGAAATCAAGGTCTGGAAATTCCGCACCATGAATGTCATGGAAAACGGCGCGGCCTTTCGTCAGGCAACCCGCAACGACCCGCGGATCACGCCCGTTGGCGGTATCTTGCGTAAACTCTCGCTGGATGAACTACCTCAGTTCTTCAACGTGCTCGGCGGCTCCATGTCCATCGTCGGACCACGGCCTCATGCCGTGGCGCAAAACGAGGCCTATCGCAACACCATTCGCGGCTACATGCTGCGCCACAAGACCAAACCCGGCATCACCGGCTGGGCACAGGTCAACGGATTCCGTGGTGAAACCGACAACCTCGAAAAGATGCGCAAACGGGTGGAATACGATATCGAATACATTCGCCGCTGGTCGCTGTTTTTCGATCTGCGCATCATTTTGATGACAATCGTGAAAGGGTTCACTGGGGAGAACGCCTACTGACCCACATTTCTCTGAATTTGCGCACTATTTCTTCTACAATCTGCACGAAAGCTGGCATAAAGACAATAAAAAAGCCTCCCAGGCAATGACTATGGAGATCACATGCAACAGCCAACCGCCCTCGGCATCACAGGAACCGGCTTCATCGCGCGCGCACTCGCCCGTCTGGTGACAACGCATCACCCGGATCTGGAGATTCGCGCGACCCTGACACGTCGTCCACTCGATTCCGTCACCGACTATCCGCTGCCAGAGACACTGACACAATCGCTCGACCAACTGATCGACCACTCGGACCTGATCATCGAATGCAGCGGCGATCCGATCCATGCCACCGAGGTGGTGGAACGGGCCCTTGCCGCGGGCAGACCAGTGGTCACGATGGACTCGGAATTTCATGTCACCACGGGTTCATGGTTCGTTGGCAAGGGTATGCTGACCGAAGCCGAGGGCGACCAACCCGGCTGTCTGGCCGCATTGCACGAAGACATCGTACAAATGGGCTTCCGCCCGCTGGTCTACGGCAACATGAAGGGTTTCCTGA
>CAZTJP010000010.1:0-21480 GCA_964613895.1 uncultured Thiotrichales bacterium
AGTACGTGCCATACCAAACCTCATATGCCATATGATATAAATTGTGACACATAGCCAAAATGACTGCCATACAAAAAACTGGTAACGACTGGCTTTCGGATATACTCATAGGATTCACTCAGCCAATCCACCATGGACCAAAAAACATTCTTCAACCTGATCGGTGTGACCGATCAGAAGCCGACGCTCAAGGAATCACTGATCTCCGGCATCGGTGGCTTTCTCGGTATCTTCGCCATTTTCATGACCAGCCTGTGGTTGCTGCCGCCGGCTGTCTCGGTGCTGATCGTGCCTTCCATGGGCGCCAGCGCGGTCTTGCTGTTCGCGGCGCCGCATGTGCCTTTTTCCCAACCCTGGAACCTGGTTGGCGGGCATGCCATATCGGCGCTCGTCGGCGTCGCCTGCTGGCAGTGGATTCCGGATTTCGTCACCGCGGCATCCGCCAGTGTTGGCGTGGCGATCAGTCTGATGTATCTGGCCCGCTGCACCCATCCACCCGGCGGCGCCACCGCACTGGCGGCGGTGATCGGCTCGGAGAAGCTGCACCAGCTCGGCTTCAGCTACGAATACGCGCCCATTCTGCTCAATGTGCTCACCATTCTCGCTGTGGCGATCGGCTTCAATGCCCTGTTTCACTGGCGGCGTTATCCCGCCTGGCTGCACAAATGGAAGGCATCGAAACCTGAATTCAAGGGTTACACGCCGATCAACCATGAGGATTTCGTTTACGCACTGAGCCAGATCGATACCTTTGTGGATATTTCCGAAGATGATCTGCTGGAAATCTACCGGCTGGCGACCCGGCGTCATGTCCAGTCAGCCACCCCGTCCCGGAGCTGATATCTTGCCCTTCAGCCCGGTATCCATGGTGTTGGCAAACGTGTAAGGAGCGCTATGACTGCTTCCTCTGTTCGAGTACTGGCTGGCGATATCGGCGGTACCAAAACCCGGCTGGCCATCATCGACGTCAGAGGATCAGCGTTGCGAACCGTCGCTGAACAAACCTTCAAGAGCCAGAAATACGCCTCGTTGCGCGCCATTGTTCAGGCATTTCTGCTCGAACATGAAGAAGCCATCGAAGCCGCCTGCTTCGGCATCGCCGGCCCGGTGCGAGGGCGTACAGCCGATACCACCAACCTGCCCTGGCATGTCGATGCCGATGAACTGGCACAACGTTTCACCCTTGGCCCGGTCGCACTGATCAACGACCTGGAAGCCAATGCCTGGGGCATCGAGGCACTGGCCCCGGAGGACATTTTCGAACTGCATCCAGGCCAGCCGGATCCACAGGGCAATGGTGCGATCATTGCGGCAGGCACCGGGCTGGGGGAAGCTGGGATGTATTTCGATGGCCATCGTCTGCGCCCTTTCGCCACCGAAGGCGGCCACACGGATTTCAGCCCTGGTTGCGAGCTGGAGATCGAGTTGTTGCGTTTTCTTGGAGAACGCCATACCCATGTCAGTTGGGAACGCGTGCTGGCCGGCCCGGGCCTGGTGAATATCCATAGTTTTCTGCGCCATCATCGTGGCATCGAAGCCCCCGCCTGGCTGACGGAGGAAATGCGCGAAAGCGACCCGGCCGCCGCCATCTCGCGGGCCGCCCAGGCGCACAAGGATGCCATCTGCGAGGAAGCGTTGGAAATGTTCGTGCGGCTGTACGGCGCCGAAGCCGGCAACCTGGCGCTCAAGCACATGGCCACCGGCGGCCTGTACATTGGCGGCGGCATCGCGCCGAAGATACTCGAATGGCTGAAACAGGAGAACTTCATGCAAGCCTTTCTCGCCAAGGGGCGTATGCGCCCGCTGCTGGAACGTGTTCCCGTGCGGGTGATCCTCAACGACCGCACGGCACTCTATGGCCCGGCCATCCGCGCCGCGGCATCGATTACAAACTGAACTGGAGGAACACAATGCAATTGGGAATGATTGGTCTGGGCCGCATGGGTGCCAACATGGTACGGCGGCTGATGACGAAAGATATCGAGTGCGTGGTATACAACCGGAGTCCCGATCCAGTCATTGCACTCGAACGGGAAGGTGCAATCGGCGCCAGTGATTTGGCTGATCTGGTGAACAAACTCGATACACCGCGTCATATCTGGATGATGATTCCAGCCGCCTATGTCGATGGTTTGATCGATGAATTGCTGCCCCTGCTGTCTGCGGGCGACACCCTGATCGATGGTGGCAATTCCTATTACAAGGACGATATCGCCCGGGCGCGACGGCTGAATGAACACGCCATCCATTATGTCGATTGCGGCACCAGTGGCGGTGTATGGGGACGCGAACGCGGCTACTGTCTGATGATCGGCGGCGAAACCGAAACCGTCGAACGACTCGATCCGGTATTCGCCGCGCTGGCCCCCGGCCTGGGTGAGATTCCACGAACGGCAGGCCGTAGTGGCCCACCCAGCCCCGCCGAACAGGGCTACCTCCATTGCGGCCCGGCTGGCGCAGGGCATTTCGTCAAAATGGTTCACAACGGTATCGAATATGCGCTGATGGCAGCTTACGCAGAAGGACTCAATCTGCTCAAACACGCCAACATCGGCCAGGCATCACGGAAAGACGATGCCGAAACCGCACCACTGCGAAACCCCGAAGATTTCCAGTACAACTTCGATCTGGCACAGGTAGCCGAAGTATGGCGACGCGGTAGCGTCATCGGCTCCTGGCTACTGGACCTGACCGCGAATGCGCTCAGCAAGGACCCCGAGCTGGACAGCTTCACCGGTCACGTCTCCGACTCTGGTGAAGGCCGCTGGACCAATATCGCTGCCATCGAAGCGGGTGTACCGGTACATGTCCTGAGCGCTGCACTGTTCGACCGCTTCGAGTCACGCGGTGAAGCGGAATTCGGCAACCGGATCCTATCCGCGCTGCGTTACGAATTCGGCGGGCACCACGAAAAATCGAGCTGACATCCTGAATGAACCACTTCTCACAGGGTCGCGTAGCGAGGCCGCTCAAGGTGGTGTGATGGCTGGCGTTCGCGACCGATTTTTGACCGCGAATCAAGACGACTTTCAGCGCATCCCCGGCGTCCGCTTGTTGACGTCGTAATCCCTCAGGCCTCCGAGCCCGCGGCTGCCCGAACGCGCTGAAAGCGGGTCCACAGCAAGGTGGCCAGCCCCAGTTCACCGAGAATCAGCACCCCAATGGCGCCAATGATGCCGTAGAGGGCGATGGCGGGAATACTGCCCAGAAAGACCAGCACCGAACTGATGATGCCGGTCAGCGTCAGCAAACGGAACTGGCGGAAGATCTGCAACAGTTCAGCCGGTGTGTTCACCGACGCATTGGCCGCAAAATAGACACCCCAGAGCCCAACCAACAGCCACAGGTTGTGATAACCCTTCTGCGCCATGAAATCATTGATCCATCCCCAGCCGAGCGCCACAAACCCCAGATAGACCACCAGCATCACCACCAGCACCAGCCAGACCTTGAAGGCCAGGCCAACGGCGCGATCGATCTTGCCTTCGGATTTGAGCAGCGCCATCTTCGGGATCATGACGCGCGAAAAGCCATTGCTCATCACCAGCAACGGCGAAATGAACAGCCGCGCGGCATTCATCTCCGCCACTGCCGTCGTGCCCACCAGCGCCGCGAGCAGATAGACGTACCCTTGCGCCTGAACCACGCTCATGAACGAGCCGAGTACCGCCCAGGAACCGCTCTGCCAGGCTTCGATCAGGCTCGCTTTCGCCCGCGAAATCGACTCCAGAATCTTGAGACGGGTGCTGTAGAGAATGGCCAGCAGGCCAATGACCAGGGCGATGAGCCCATTGAGCAGCAGCGCCCACAGGTGAATATTGTCCAGCTTCAAGTAAACGATCAGCGACAGACCACCGAAGTAAAGAATGAAAAAGATCAGGTCGAACGTCAGCACACGTCCGGCCAGATTGAAGAAATAGTGGATTTGACGCATGAACTGCATCACCAGTACGCCTGGCGCGGCGAATGCGACAACCGTGATGAGCGTCTGATAGTCCGGCGAGATCCATTGCCGTCCCAGCATCATGGCGATCAGCGTCACCGTCAGCACTGCCGCCATCAACGCCACCTGCGCCACGAACATGCTGGCGAAATAAGCCTTGCGGTCCTGTTCCGGCTTGTCCGGCGCAATCACCGTCATCTGCAGCCCGATCAAGGCGTGTGTGAGCCCCATCAGTAGCATCACCGACGCAAACCCGACGCCATAGATGCCATAGTCCGACTTGCTGGCGAAGCGGAGAATGACGACGTTCGATAGCAGGTTGACCAGACTCTGCAAGGCCTGATCGGTCACGGCATAGAGCGGATAGAGCCTCGACTTGTACTTCTGGAGAAATTGAAACATGCCTGCCACCTGAACGAAGGCTGGCCATTCTATCGGCGATATTGCCACCACGAAAGGCGCAATCCGCCACCCCGGTCACAGATTCAACCCAACCTCCGGAATACGGGCAAGATGGATCCACCCGCGAGCAAGCCCTTTGCGAGCCCGCCGTAAAAAGTATGGCTGACCGGGATGTGAACCACTGCCGTGGTTACCCTCCCTGGCACTGGATTCCGGCATCCATGCCGGAATGACCAAAGGCGGTGAGTCGATGTAGCGCTGAATTCACTGTAATATTCAGCCCTTGCCGACAGACACCCATTCCATGAACCCCCAAACCGTACGCAAATTCATCCAACTGGCGGAACACCTGATCCTGCTGGTGGTGATGCTGGCCACCCTGATGGCAGTGGCGCAGGAAATCTGGCTGATGCTGGAGCGTCGCGAAGTCAAACTCTCCGACTTGCTGCTGATGTTCCTCTATCTCGAAGTCATCGCCATGATCGGGATCTACTACGAAGAACACAAACTGCCGGTACGCTATCCCATCTATATCGCCATCGTTGCGCTGGCGCGATACATCATCCTCGAATCCAAGACGCTCGACGCCGTCAGCCTGCTGGGGATCGGCGCCACCATACTGGTGCTGACGATCTCGGTATTCATCGTTCGCTATGGCCATGTGCGCTTTCCGTGGAAGGGCGAAGACGGATAGCGCGGCCATTTGGCCCCCGGCCATATTCAGCTTATGATCCCCACCCATTGGAAACCGGATGCGGCATTGCCGCGTAAATGACAATAGACGGCCCCGATTATGTTGAACGAATATCGCAAACATGTTGAAGAACGCGCGGCAGAAGGCGTGCCGCCCCTGCCCCTCGATGCCGAGCAGACCTCGGCACTGGTCGAGCTGCTGAAAAATCCTCCCGCGGGTGAAGAAGATTTTCTGCTCGAACTGCTGACCGAACGCATTCCGGCCGGCGTCGATGAAGCCGCCTATGTCAAAGCCGGTTTTCTGGCCGCGATCACGCGCGGCGAAGCCAGTTCCCCACTGATCGACAAACAGCAAGCCACCCGCATTCTGGGCACCATGCTCGGTGGCTACAACATCCAGCCACTGATCGACGCACTCGATGACGAAACGATCGCCCCGATCGCAGTCGAAGGCCTGTCGCACACGCTGCTGATCTTCGATGCCTTTCACGATGTCCAGGAAAAAGCCGAAGCCGGCAATCCACATGCCCGGAAAGTGCTGCAATCCTGGGCGGATGCGGAATGGTTCACCGCCCATCCGGAGCTGCCGGAAAAGATCACCGTCACCGTCTTCAAGGTACCCGGCGAAACCAACACCGACGACCTCTCGCCGGCGCCGGATGCCTGGTCACGCCCCGATATTCCACTGCACGCCAACGCCATGCTGAAGATGCCGCGCGAAGGCATCGAACCGGATGAACCCGGCAAGATCGGCCCCATCAAACTGATCAACCAGCTCAAGGAAAAAGGCCACCCGCTCGCCTACGTCGGCGATGTGGTCGGTACCGGCTCATCGCGCAAGTCCGCCACCAACTCGGTGTTGTGGCACATGGGCAACGACATTCCCCACATCCCCAACAAGCGGGATGGCGGCTACTGCTTCGGCGGCAAGATCGCCCCCATCTTCTTCAATACGATGGAAGACGCCGGCGCATTGCCGATCGAAATGGATGTCTCGAAAATGGCCATGGGCGATGTCATCGATGTCTATCCCTACCAGGGCGTGGTCAAGCGCCACGACAGCGATGAAGTCATCAGCACCTTCGAGCTGAAGACCGAAGTGCTGCTCGATGAAGTCCGCGCGCATGGGCGCATCCCGCTGATCATCGGCCGCGGACTCACCCAGCGGGCACGCGAGGCACTCGGCCTGCCGCCCACCGACTTGTTCCGCAAGCCGGCGGAACCCGAAGACGCCAGCGGCGGCTATACGCTGGCGCAGAAAATCGTCGGCAAGGCCTGCGGTCTGCCCGGCGTCCGTCCTGGTATGTACTGCGAGCCCCGGATGACGACCGTTGGCTCTCAGGACACCACCGGCCCGATGACCCGCGACGAACTGAAGGATCTCGCCTGCCTCGGCTTCTCCGCCGACCTGGTGATGCAATCCTTCTGCCATACCGCCGCCTATCCCAAGCCAGTCGATGTCGTCACCCAGCACACACTGCCCGACTTCATCATGAATCGTGGCGGCATCTCGCTGCGCCCCGGCGATGGCGTCATCCACTCCTGGATGAACCGCATGCTGCTGCCGGACACCGTCGGCACCGGCGGCGACTCGCATACCCGCTTCCCGATCGGCATCTCCTTCCCCGCCGGTTCGGGCCTGGTCGCTTTTGCCGCCGCCACCGGCGTCATGCCACTGGACATGCCCGAGTCGGTGCTGGTGCGTTTCAAGGGCGAGATGCAACCGGGCATCACGCTGCGCGACCTGGTCAATGCCATTCCCTATGTCGCCATTCAACGCGGTCTGCTGACCGTAGCCAAACAAGGCAAGAAAAATGTCTTTTCCGGCCGCATTCTCGAAATCGAAGGACTGCCCGATCTCAAGGTCGAACAGGCCTTCGAACTCTCGGACGCTTCCGCCGAACGTTCGGCAGCCGGCTGCACCATCAAGCTGAACAAGGCACCGATCATCGAATATCTCACTTCCAACGTGGTCATGCTCAAATGGATGCTGTCCGAAGGCTACGGCGACGTCCGCACCATCCAGCGGCGCATCGACGCCATGCAGGCCTGGCTCGATGATCCCCAGTTGATGGAAGCCGACGCCGATGCGCAATACGCAGAAGTGATCGAAATCGACATGAACGAGATCACCGAGCCATTGCTCGCCTGCCCCAACGACCCCGACGACATCAAGCCCCTCTCCGAAGTCGCCGGTGCGCCGGTGCAGGAAGTCTTCATCGGCTCATGCATGACCAACATCGGTCATTTCCGCGCCGCCGGCAAAATGCTCGAACAGGTCGATGGCGCCGTGCCTACCCGGCTGTGGATCGCGCCGCCGACCAAGATGGACGAAATGCAGCTCACCGAGGAAGGCTACTACAGCATCTTCGGCCGGGCCGGTGCGCGCACCGAACTGCCTGGCTGCTCACTGTGCATGGGCAACCAGGCGCGCATCGCGCCCAACAGCACGGCAGTCTCGACCTCGACCCGCAACTTCCCCAACCGGCTGGGAGATGGCGCCGATGTCTACCTCGCTTCGGCCGAACTGGCGGCAATCGCTGCGGTGCTCGGCAAGCTGCCGACAGTGGAGGAATACATGGCTCATGCCGCGAAGATCGACACCATGGCGGCGGATGTCTACCGTTATCTCAATTTCAATGAGATCGAGCACTACCAACAGGCTGCCGCCAAGGTGATCCCGATCGTCGCGGCCTGACCACGGCTCACCGCCAGCCCGGATTTCTCACCGGGTCGCGTAGCGAGGCTGCTCATGGCGGTGTGATGACTGGTGTTCGTGGCCGGGGCAATTCAGCGGCACTGTCACCCAGGTGCTTGGCATACCGCTCACAGAAGCGGAAACTAAAACAGCCATGAGCCCGCGACATCATCAATCCACTTTCCGGGCCCTGCTCATTCGCGAGCCGGGCCCGGGGCACTGCCAGACAGTGACGCTGGACGAGGACGCACTGCCCGAAGGCGAGGTCACCGTCGCCGTTCAATATTCCTCCCTCAATTACAAGGATGCGCTGGCCGTGACTGGCCAGTCGCCGGTGATTCGCCACTTTCCGATGGTGCCCGGCATCGACCTGGCGGGCGTAGTGACGCACAGCACGGATGAGCGCTGGCAGCCGGGTGATACCGTGATCGTCACCGGCTGCGGGCTGGGAGAAACCCACTGGGGGGGTATGACGCAGCGGGCACGCCCGCCCACCGAATGCCTCGTGCGCCTGCCCGCCGGGCTGTCGGCGCGGCAGGCCATGATCATTGGCACGGCCGGGTTCACCGCCATGCTGGCGGTACTGACGCTCCAGCGCCAAGGCGTCCAACCCGGAGATGGCGAGATCCTGGTCACTGGCGCCAGCGGCGGGGTGGGCAGTTTCGCGATTGCCCTGCTTGCCCGCGAAGGTCATACCGTCACCGCATCCACCGGCCGACCTGAAAACACCGACTATCTGCGAACACTGGGCGCTAGCGACATCATCGACCGGCGAACGCTCAGTGAGCCGGGCAAACCGCTCGGCAAGGCGCGCTGGGCGGGCGTGATCGACGTGCTCGGCAGTCACAGCCTGGCCAATGCCTGCGCCACGACCCGGCCCAACGGTGTCGTGGCTGCCTGTGGACTGGCCCAGGGCATGGACTTTCCCGCCACGGTGGCGCCTTTCATTCTGCGCGGCATCACGCTTTGCGGCATCAACAGCGTTGCGGTCCCGGCCGAACGCCGGCAACAAGCCTGGCAACGGTTGGCGAAACTGCTCGACCCTGCGGTGATCGAGCGGATCGGCGCCGAAGAGATCGGGCTCGATCAGGTCGTGGACACCAGTCATGAGCTGTTGGCAGGCACCTTGCGTGGCCGACGGCTGGTGGTGTTATGAAGAAACTCGCCCTGATCATGATCGCTGTCCTGCTGATCGCAGGCATCGTCTATTGGCAGACACGGCCCAGACCGGTGGCAGTCAAGGTGGCGCGGGTCGAATTCGGACCGGTGGCCAAAACGGTTGCCAATACCCGCGTGGGCAGGATCAAGGCTTGCCGCCGCGCTTTGCTGTCTCCACAACAGGCCGGCGCCATCGCGGAGCTGCCAGTGCATGAGGGCATGCGGGTCGAACCGGGGCAGCTGTTGCTGCGCCTGTGGAACGACAACATCGTGGCGCAACTCGATCTGGCGCGACAGGAGAAACGCGTGGCCGAAGCCAAACGTGAGCAGGCCTGCACCCAGGTGGCTCACCTGAACCACGAATCGGCGCGGGTCGAACGGCTGTTCAAGCGCCAGTTGATTTCCGAGGACAAGCTCGAACAGGCACGAGCCAAGGCCGCTGCCGGTCGAGCGGCCTGCCGTGCCGCCCAGGCGTCGCTCTCCGCCGCGAGCGCCAAGATCGCCACCGTCGAGGCAGCTCGGCGAATGACCGAACTGCGTGCGCCATTCGCTGGCGTCATCGCCGAAGTCAATGGCGAGGTCGGAGAATATGTCACGCCCTCCCCGCCCGGCATCGCCACCTTGCCCACCATCGACCTGATCGATGATCGCTGCCTGCTGGTCTCGGCGCCCATCGACGAGGTGGACGCACCGCTGCTGGCAACTGGCATGCCGGCCTGTATCAGCCTCGATGCCTTTCCCGACAAGCTTTGTGGCGCGCGTGTGAGCCGCATCGCGCCCTATGTGCTCGACCGCGAGAAACAGGCGCGCACGGTGGAGATCGAAGTCACCCTGCCGAGCGGCCCGGACATGCCGCATCTGCTGGCCGGTTACAGTGCGGACGTCGAGGTCGAAGTGACGAAAAAGACGCATGCGCTGCGTATCCCGACCGAAGCAGTGCTGGAAGGCAACCGCGTCTATCGCTACGACGCCACCAGCGAAACGATCGAGCAGCGCAAGATCGAAGCCGGGATTTCCAACTGGCAATACACCGAGGTGCTGTCCGGGCTGAGCGAGGGCGACCAGGTGGTCACTTCCGTGGCGCGCGAAGGCGTCGGGCCCGGCGTGCGCGTGACCCTGGAGCAACAGGACTGAACCGTGCCTGAGCTCATTCGACTGGCGCATATACACCGGCGTTTCGTGGTGGGTGAGCAGATCGTCCATGCGCTGGATGACGTATCGCTGAGCATCGAGGCGGGTGAATACATTTCGGTGATGGGCCCTTCCGGCTCAGGCAAATCGACCTTGCTGAACCTGCTGGGGCTACTCGATCGCGCCGATGAGGGGCAATACTTTTTCGATGGCAAGGAAACCACCGCCCTGTCCGAGGTCGAACTGGCGCGCATCCGGCGGGAAGAGATCGGTTTCGTGTTCCAGTTCTTTCATCTCATTCCCCGGTTGACGGCGGCGGAAAACATCGAGTTACCCATGATCCTGGCGGGGCTTTCACGCCGGGTTCGTCAGCAGCGGGTCGCCGAGGCGCTGGCGGCGGTCGGGCTCGCAGAACGGGGCCGACACCGGCCGGATCAACTCTCGGGTGGGCAGCGTCAGCGCGTCGCCATCGCCCGGGCGACGATCATGCAACCCAAGCTGCTGCTGGCCGATGAGCCGACCGGCAATCTCGATCAGCATTCCGGCAAAGAGATCATCGAACTGCTCGAGCAACTTGGGCAACAGGGTCTGACGCTGATCGTGGTCACCCATGATCCGCAACTGGGCCGCCGGGCACGGCGCCGGCTGCAACTGGTCGATGGCGCCATCGTTGCGGATGATGCGTCATGATCGGCGTCAGCGAGGTCTTTCGCTTTGCGCTGCACGCCATGCGGGGTGCCCGGCTTCGGGCCATGTTGTTGCTGCTCGCAGTCGCCATCGGCGTGGCTTCGGTGGTGGTCCTCACCGGGCTGGGGGAAGGGGCGCGGCGCTATGTGCTCGATCAGTTTCGGTCGCTCGGCGCACACCTGCTGTTCGTCTTGCCGGGCCGTTCCGAAACCGTCGGCGGCCCGCCACCCTTGCTGGGCGGAACACCGCGGCCGTTGACCATCGACGATGCGCTGGCACTGCGTCAAAGCCGCTACATCAAGGCGGTTGCACCCATCATCGTCGGCGGCGCCAATGTGTCGTTTCGTCAGCGTCAGCGTGAAGCGATCATCGTCGGCACCACCCGGCGTTATCTCGATATCCGCCAGATTCAGCTGGCGCAGGGCCGCAATCTCCCAGCCATCGACCCGCATCGGGCCGCGTCGGTCTGCATCATCGGCGTCAAATTGCGTAATGAGTTGTTCGGCACGGAAACCAGTCTCGGACAATGGCTCAAGATCGGTGACCGGCGTTACAGAGTGATCGGAGTACTCAAGACTGAGGGACGTTCGCTGGGAATCGATGTCGAGGAACTGGCGCTGATTCCGGTCGCCGCCGCCAGCGCCTTGTTCAACACCGATTCCTTGTTCCGGATTCTGGTCCAGGCCCGCTCGCGTGATGCCATCGAACCTGCCCGCGAGGCTGTCCGGCGCATTCTCACCCAACGCCACGAGGGCGAGGAAGATATTACCGTCATCACCCAGGACGCGGTGGTGTCGGCCTTCGACAACATCCTTCGCGCGCTGACCTATACGGTGACCGGCATCGCCGCCATCAGTTTGATCGTTGCCGGCGTGTTGATCATGAACGTCATGCTGGTCGCCGTCTCGCAGCGTATGGATGAGATCGGGCTGCTCAAGGCACTCGGCGCCACGCCACGCAACATCCTGTCGCTGTTTCTCGCGGAAGCCGCGATGCTGTCGCTCACCGGTGCCGTGTTGGGATTGATACCCGGCTACGCCGTCAGCCGTTTGCTGATGCGTTTCTACCCCACGCTCGATCTGACGCCGCCCTGGTGGTCGATCGTGGCCAGTCTGACGGTTGCCATCGGCTCCGGCCTGTTGTTCGGTTATCTTCCCGCACGCCGCGCCGCACGAATGCCGGCAGTGCAAGCATTGATGCATCACTGATGAAATTCGGGGATTTCATTCGGCTGACAGCGGGCGCCTTGGTCGCCAATCGCCAACGTTCCCTGCTCACCGCATTGGGCATTGCGGTCGGTATCGCCTCGGTGGTGTTGCTGACTTCCATCGGCGAAGGGGTCAATCGCTATGTACTGTCGGAATTCACCCAGTTTGGCTCCAACCTGATTGCCATCACGCCTGGCAAGACTCAGACTTTCGGCATCTCGGGCGCATTGGTGAGCACGGTGCGCCCGCTGACACTGGACGATGCCAAGGCATTGCAACGGATCGAAGGAGTGGTGGCAGTGCAGCCGACGGTCCAGGGCAATGCCAGCGTCAAAGCAGGGGCGCGCAGTCGCCGCGCCATGGTGTTGGGCGCCGGTGCCAAAGTGCCGGAAGTCTGGAGCATGCGTGTCGCGGCCGGACGTTTCCTGCCGGCTGACGAAGGCAATCCGCGCCCATTTGCGGTGCTCGGTGCCAAGCTGTACCAGGAGCTCTTCCATGACCACAACGCCCTCGGACAGCGTGTGCGCATCGGCGAAGCGCGTTACCGGGTCATTGGCGTCATGGCGCACAAGGGACAGGTGCTGGGTTTCGATCTCGACGATACGGTCTACATTCCGGTGAGCAAGGCACTCGGTCTCTTCAACCGCGACAGCCTGGTCGAAATCGACCTGCTCTACGAAGCAGATCGCCCTGCCGATGCGATCGCGCAAGCCGCGCGACGACTGCTGATCCAGCGTCATGGCCAGGAAGATTTCACCGTCATCACACAGCAGCAAATGCTCGATGTACTCGGCTCGGTGCTCGATGTATTGACCTTCGCCGTCAGCGCGCTGGGCGGCATCTCGCTGCTGGTGGGCGCTGTCGGCATCGTCACGATCCAGAGCATCGCGGTCACCGAAAGACGCGCGGAAATTGGCTTGCTGATGGCGCTGGGCGCCCGGCGCGGGCAGGTCGCCGCATTGTTTCTCGGCGAAGCCATACTGCTCTCGGCCCTGGGTGGTGCAGCCGGGTTACTGCTGGGCGTTGGCGGCAGTCAGTTGCTGCAGACGCTGTTACCGGCCTTGCCGGTACATACGGCCTGGCCCTATGCCGTGATGGCCGAACTGCTGGCAATCTCCATTGGCCTGCTTGCAGGCGTTGCACCAGCGCTGCATGCTGCCCACCGGGAACCGCTGGAAGCCCTTCGAGAAGAATGACCATGGCCAGTCAGCGCGCCGCACTGGGCGGCCGCAGTCGTGACTCTGTGAGAAATGCGGGCTAGATCGAATGGTACAGGTATAGACTGTGAAGCAACCGGCTTGAAAGCGGAAACCGGATCCGAAACAAAACCCAAACCGGCCTTCTGACCGGTTTGGGCGTCATTGTTCACGGGCTAGCCATCATTGAAAGAATTGGATTCCTCGTTCTTGATGCGCTGGTAGATTTCTTCCCGGTGAACGGGAATGTCTTTTGGGGCATTGATTCCGATGCGCACCTGGTTGCCCTTGACGCCCAGAACGGTAATGGTGACATCGTCTCCTATCATGAGGGTTTCCCCTACACGACGCGTAAGAATCAGCATGATTCGACTCCTGTTATCCTAAGTTATTTGTTATCCAGGTCACCTTTATGGCTGGTGACTCCAGACAGATTTTCCACTATATCAAGCATATCTGTCGAGTCCATTTATTTCCGAACCCCCTGAACTTCACAGTATGCCTGTATGGATCATGACGATTTGTGAACCGATCCGCACCGGGACAAACCGCGCATGATGCATCCTATGCCGCCTCCTCTGAAGCCAGATTGAAACCCTCGTGCAGGGCGCGAACGCCAAGCTCGAGATATTTCTCATCGACGACTACCGAGATCTTGATTTCCGAGGTCGAGATCATCAGGATGTTGATACCTTCATCGGCAAGTATCCTGAACATTTCACTCGCAATTCCGGAATGGGATCTCATTCCAACCCCAACCAGAGACAATTTGACGATGTCATCGCGACCGGAAACGTGACCACCACCGATATCCGTTGTCGCCTGCTCCAGCGCCTTGAGCGCGGTGTGGTAATCGCCACGATTCACGGTGAAGGTAAAATCCGTCGTGCCATCGGCGCCGACATTCTGAACGATCATGTCGATCTCGATATTGGCATCCGCGACCGGGCCCAGAATCCGATAGGCCACGCCCGGCTTGTCCGGCACGCCCGTGACGGTGAGTTGGGCTTCATCGCGGTTGAAGGCGATGCCGGAAATTCTTGCCTGTTCCACGTCCTCTTCCTCCTGTGTGATCAGCGTTCCCACGCCCTCCTCGAAGCTGGAGAGCACTCTCAGGGGCACATTGTACTTGCCCGCGAATTCCACCGAGCGAATCTGCAGTACCTTTGAACCCAGGCTGGCCATTTCCAGCATTTCCTCAAAGGTGATCCGGTCCAGCCGCCGTGCATTCGACACGACCCGTGGATCGGTCGTGTAGACACCATCGACATCGGTATAGATCTGGCATTCGTCGGCACCGAGTGCCGCCGCCAGCGCCACGGCCGTGGTATCGGAACCACCCCGTCCAAGCGTGGTGATATTGCCGTACTCATCGACACCCTGGAACCCTGCTACTATGACAACGGAACCGTTATTCAGTTCGCTCTGAATACGTTGGCTGTCAATCTGACGGATGCGCGCCTTGTTATGCGCTTGGTCGGTCATGATGCCGACCTGCGCCCCGGTGAACGACTTGGCCGGGCAATCAACCCGGGCCAATGCCATGGCCAGCAGTGCGATGGTCACCTGCTCGCCGGTCGACAGCAGCACGTCGAGCTCACGGCCGGCACAGTGTGGATCGATCTCTCTGGCAAGCGCCGTCAGACGATTGGTTTCACCGCTCATGGCCGACACCACTACCACCAGGTCATGGCCACGGGCACGCCAGCCCTTGATTTTCTCAGCGACTGCCTGAATCCGCTCGACCGAGCCCACCGACGTGCCGCCGTACTTCTGAACGATCAGTCCCATAACAAAGATGCTCCGGCGTCAGGCCAATTGCTCGCGCACCCAGTCCACCACCGACTCGAGCGCGCCGGGCAGTTTCTCCGGCTGTGAACCACCTGCCTGGGCCATATCAGGCCGGCCGCCGCCCTTGCCACCCACCTGAGAGGCGACGAAGTTGACCAGATCACCGGCGCGAATCCGCTCCGTTTCGCCCCGGGTGACACCGGCGATCAAACTGACCTTGCCCTTGTTCTCGCTGGCGACGACGATGGCGGCCTTACCCAGCTTGTCCTTGAGTCGATCGACGGTTTCACGCAGCGTTTTCACGTCGGCACTGTCGATCTGTGCCGCCAGAACCTTGAGATCATCGATCTCGACCGCTCGATCGAGCAGATTCTCTCCGGCCTGCGCCGCCATGTCGGCCTTGAGTTTGTTCAGTTCCTTCTCCAGCGATTTTTCATGTTCCAGCATCTGGCTGAGGCGGGCTTCCAGATTTCCGACATCGGTTTTGAGCACACTGGCGAGACGCGCCAGGCGCACTTGCTGATCCTCGACCCAACGCAGCGCATTGTCGCCCGTCACGGCCTCGATACGGCGGACGCCGGCAGCGATCCCGGATTCGGAAACGATCTTGAACAGGCCGATATCGCCAGCCCGCGCCACATGGGTACCGCCACACAGCTCGGTGGAAAAACCGATATTGACCACCCGCACCTGGTCGCCATATTTCTCGCCGAACAAGGCCATGGCCCCGGTTTCCATGGCCTGATCCATCGACATGACACGCGCATCGGTGGCGGCGTTGTCACGAATCTGGGCATTGACGATGGTCTCGACCTGGCGGATCTGCTCATCGCTCATCGGCTCGAAATGGGAGAAGTCGAAACGCAACCGCTCGTCAGTGACCAATGAGCCCTTTTGCTGAACGTGATCGCCGAGCACCTGGCGTAAGGCCGCGTGCATCAAATGGGTCGCGGAATGGTTGAGCATGATCGCCCGCCGCCGTTCGGCATCCACCTCCGCATGCAGACGCGAGCCAGTTTTCAGTGAACCCTGCATGAGCTTGCCGATGTGGAGGATCGCGTCACCCTGTTTCTGGGTATCGGTGACTTCGAACACGATACCGTCACCGCGCAACACGCCGGTATCGCCGATCTGGCCGCCGGATTCGGCGTAGAACGGCGTCTGCGCCAGCACCACGGCACCTGCCTCACCCTCGGCCAGCGTTTCCACCGCATCACCGTCACGAATCAGCGACACGACTTCGGCATCATCCTGAAGTTGTTCATAACCACTGAAATCGGTGGCAACATCGAGTTCCAGCGTTTGGCGACCTTCGCCGAAGCCGGAAAACTGGCTGGCCGAACGGGCGCGTGCCCGCTGACCCTCCATGGCTTTTTCGAAGCCGGCCATATCGACGCTCAGACCATACTCACGCGCCACATCGGCGGTCAGATCCGCGGGAAAGCCATAGGTATCATAGAGCCGGAACACGGTTTCTCCCGGAATGACATCCTGCGCTGTCTCGAGTGCGTCGCGCAGAATACTCATACCCTTATCCAGTGTCTCGGCGAAACGTTGCTCTTCCTGCCTGAGTACCCTTTCGACTTGCGGCGCCGCCTTGGCCAGTTCCGGGTAGGCCTCGCCCATTTCCTTCACCAGCGGTTGCACCAACTTGTAGAAGAAAGCCTGTTCACAACCAAGTTTGTGACCATGCCGGGCGGCACGGCGGATGATCCGGCGCAACACATAACCGCGACCTTCGTTGGAAGGCACCACACCATCGGTGATCAAAAAAGCGCAGGAACGAATGTGATCGGCGATCACCTTGAGCGAATCGTGATCCAGATCACTCGTGCCAGTCACTTGCGCGGCAGCCTGAATCAGATTTCGGAACAGATCGATCTCATAATTGCTGTGCACGCCCTGCAATACCGCCACCAACCGCTCCAGCCCCATGCCGGTATCGACCGATGGTTTGGGCAACGGCTCGAGATTGCCCTGGGCATCGCGGTTGTATTGCATGAAAACGAGATTCCAGATCTCGATATAACGGTCACCATCTTCTTCCGGAGTGCCGGGCGGGCCGCCGGGAATCTCCGGGCCGTGGTCGTAGAAGATCTCGGTGCAAGGGCCGCATGGGCCGGTATCGCCCATCGACCAGAAATTATCCTTGGCGCCGATGCGGCTGAAACGCGCTGGATCGACACCAATCTCGTTCAACCAGATATTCGCTGCCTCATCGTCTTCCTCGAATACCGTCACCCAGAGCCGTTCCGGCGGCAGCTTGCAGACTTGTGTCAGGAATTCCCAGGCGTAGGCAATCGCTTCGCGTTTGAAATAATCGCCAAAGGAGAAATTCCCCAGCATCTCGAAAAAGGTGTGATGCCGGGCGGTATAGCCGACATTTTCCAAATCATTGTGCTTGCCACCGGCTCGAACGCAACGCTGCGAGGACACCGCTCGTTGGTAATCGCGTTGTTCCAGGCCGAGAAAGACCTCCTTGAACTGCACCATGCCGGCATTGGTGAACAGCAAGGTCGGATCATTGGCCGGAACCAGCGGGCTCGAAGGCACGATCTGGTGCTGACGCTCAGCGAAAAAATCGATGAACGCCTGTCGGATTTCAGCACTGGTTTGCATTAGTCGTCCGAAAATATCCTGTTAATCGTCTCAAAATCGTACCCGCGCTGTTGCAGATACCGTGATTGCCGGGCGCGCGACTTGTAGTCCTCGGGCCAAGCGCCAAAATGTTTCTCGCGCTGGGCACGCGCCCGAGTCAGCCATTCTTCCTGCCAGGGCGCCAATGCTGCCTCGATCAACGACTCATCGACGCCACGCTGCTGCAATTCATGGCGGATCTTCATCGCGCCAAAACCGTTTTCCGCTCGCTGCGATGCGAAGGACTCGGCAAAACGCTGGTCGCTCAGCAAATGCTCATCCGCCAGCCGATCCAGTTCAGCCGCGATTTCGTCACTGGCATAACCGCGCCGCGCGAGCTTGTGCTCGAGTTCCAGCCGCGAATGTTCACGCCGCGCAAGAAAATCCATCGCTGCTTCCCGACAGGAACGCGCCACCGCTACTCGCTGGCTTCCGTCGTTTCCACCGGCGCCGGATTCTGATCGGGCAGCAGCTTGGCGCGAATCTGGGCTTCGATTTCCTCCGCCATCTCCGGATGCTCTTTCAGGTAACCGCGCACATTCTCCTTGCCCTGCCCGATGCGTTGGCCGTTATAGCTGTACCAGGCGCCTGCCTTGTCGATCAGCCCCTGTTTGACGCCCAGATCGATGATCTCGCCAAGACGGGAAATACCCTCACCGTAGAGAATCTCGAATTCCGCCTGCTTGAACGGCGGTGCCATCTTGTTCTTGACCACCTTGACACGAGTCTCGTTGCCGACCACCTCATCACCGCGCTTGATCGCACCGATGCGGCGAATATCCAGCCGCACCGACGAATAGAACTTCAACGCATTGCCGCCCGTGGTGGTTTCGGGCGAACCGAACATGACGCCAATCTTCATGCGAATCTGGTTGATGAAGATCACCAGCGTATTCGAACGCTTGATATTGCCGGTCAATTTACGCAACGCCTGCGACATCAACCGTGCCTGCAAACCTACATGCGAGGAACCCATCTCACCTTCGATCTCCGCCTTCGGCGTCAGCGCCGCAACCGAATCGACCACGACCACATCCACCGAACCCGACCGCACCAGCATATCGGCGATCTCCAGTGCCTGCTCGCCCGTATCCGGCTGCGACACCAGCAACTCATCCACATCCACCCCGATCTTCTGTGCATACAGCGGATCGAGCGCATGTTCCGCATCGACGAAAGCCGCCACGCCGCCCTGACGCTGACTCTCAGCGATCACCTGCAAAGTCAGCGTCGTCTTGCCCGAAGACTCCGGCCCGTAAATCTCGACCACACGGCCCTTTGGCAAACCACCAATGCCCAATGCCACATCCAACCCCAGTGAACCGGTGGAAATCGCCTGAATATCCTTGACCGCCGAGGCATCACCCATGCGCATGACAGCCCCTTTGCCAAACTGCCGTTCAATCTGACTGAGCGCGGCCGACAGGGCCTTCTTACGTTTCTCGTCCACATGCACCTCTACAGTAATAATGGTTGAATTCTCGGCGTCGATTTCACAATCGGCCGGATCGCGGCGGATTATCCCATAGAACGCAACCATTCATCCAACTACCCTGCCCTTCCAGCGCACGATCAAACGAACCACTCGATATCGAGTTGCCGGAATCCATCTCGAGCCGTCCCATGAAAGACAGCTGGCTGCCGGGGCGCGGAGGTTGGAGAACCCGATTCATAACGCAATAACGCAAGCCTGACCCCGCCGGGGGAAGATGTTATCATTCGCTGTTTGATCGAGTTCTGTTTGGGGAATGCCATGACCGCGGCGATGATCGATATCTGCTTCAATTTCACTCACACTTCGTTTCGGGGTGATGAGGAAGCTGTCCTCCAACGCGCGGTCGATGCCGGTGTCGAGCGCATGATCGTGACCGGGTCACGTATCGAAGAAAGCCGGGAGTGTCTCGCGCTTGCCCAACAGTATCCCGAGCAACTGTGGTCCACCGCCGGCATCCATCCTCATCGTGCCCGCGAGTGGGACGCGCAGAGCGCCGACGCCATTCGCGACCTTGCCGGGCATGAAAAAACCGTTGCCATTGGCGAATGCGGGCTCGACTACAACCGTAATTTCTCCACCCGCCAGCAACAACTGTACGCCTTCGAGGCCCAACTCGAACTCGCCGCCGAATGCAGACTGCCCGCCTTCATGCATGAGCGCGATGCTCACGACGATTTCGTCCGTCTGGTGGAACGCTATCGTTCCGATCTGCAAGCCGCTGTGATCCACTGTTTCACCGGTAACAAGCACCAGTTGCAGGCTTATCTGGAACTCGATCTCCACATCGGCATCACTGGCTGGATTTGCGATGAACGACGCGGGCACCATCTGCATCACTTCATCGACATCGTGCCGGATGAGCGCTTGATGATCGAGACCGACGCGCCCTATCTGCTGCCGCGCGACCTGTCACCCAAACCCCGCGACCGGCGCAATGAACCGGCCTACCTGCCCCACATCCGTGACACCGTGGCGCGGCTGCGTGGCGCTTCGCCCGACGAACTGGCTGCCACCACCACGCAAAACGCCGAGCGGTTCTTCGGCCTGCCACAGTAGCCCGCCTTTTTCTCAAGGCCACGCCTGCGACCGCCCAGTGCGGCCTCGCTACCTGACCTTTGCGCAATCCGGGCAAACAGGTTCAATGATCCGATGATGGCGCTGCCGGCTCGTTCACCTGCTCGGCCTGTTCCGCCAGATCCTTCCTCAGCCGCTTGATCTCGGTATGCGGGCCGATCACCACCAGCACATCTCCGGTATCGATGCGATGGGGGTGAAGATCGACGGCATAGATCAACTCGGCGTTGCCTTCATGTGGTACCACACCGATGAGAATCAGATTGTAATGTTCCCCCAGTTCGATCTCGTTGACACGCTTGCCACGCAACGTTGAAGCCTCGCAGACACGAATCTCCGCAATGCCCAGATCGGCCTGACCGAACAGCGTATTGTCGAGAATATCGGTGATCATCGGCCGATTGATCATATCGCTGATGCGGCGGCCGGTGATGTCGTGCGTATCGACCACCTTGCTGGCGCCCGCCGCGATCAGCTTGGGCACCGCCAGCGCGCTGTGGGCAATGGTGAAGATCCGCAGATCGGGTGCCAGCCCCTTGATGCTGATGGTGAGAAACACATTGTCGGCATCATCCGGGAACAAACAGAACACCACATCGATGTCCTTGTGCAGATTGAGTTTCTTCAGCTCCGAATCGTTGCGAAAATCGAGCCGTGCGGTTTCGAAGCCGGCATAGCGGGCCTTGGCGAGATTGTCCTCGTCGTCATCGATGATAATCAGGCGGTAGTCACCGGAGCGAAGATAGCTCGCCACTTCCACGGCCGTGCGATGGTAACCGAACAGCGCGATGCTGGTTTTCGCCTTCATGTCGCAGCCTCGAGCTCGGGCAGGGGTTTACCATTCTTGATGGTTCGCTGAAAGTCCCGTAAATCGTCACGATGCCCGACGACGACCAGGATATCCTTCTCCCGCAAGGTGAAAAATGATGGTGGATTGAAATAGAAATGGCGATCCGCCAGCGCAAAATAGCCGGTCTCCGGCGACAACTCGGCCTGCAGCCCGGTGATGATGCCGAACAACAGCAGCTTGCGTTGGCGCAGCGCCAGCCGCCCGATGGGTTCCCCGAACAACGGCGAGCCAGCCGGCAATGGAATGGTTTCCAGCTGAACATCGTTGCCGCCCGAGAGAATGCCATGAATGGCGTCGAACGCCACCGGCTTGCCGACATATTCCGACGCCACCAGCCCGACGATCTCGAACGGCGCCACCACATAGTCGGCACCTGCCAGCTTGAGCTTGTCCACTGCCTGCTTGCCATTCGCCCGGGCGATGATCCGCAAGCGCCGGTTCATCTGTCGCGCGCTGATGGTCACGAACACATTGGCGACATCATCACCCATGACGCACAACACATTGCGCACCGGCC
>CAZTJP010000011.1:0-7358 GCA_964613895.1 uncultured Thiotrichales bacterium
CCCGACGGCCGCTTCCTGCGGCCGACGTCCGTGCACGACCGCTGTCCACCGGGTTGCTCCGAGGGCATAGCGAGAATCAACAGCGATCAGGTGGTCTTGTCGGCTGGTGTACAGGGTGTGACCGTATTCGGCAGGTTCTCCCGGATCACCTGGGCGAAGGCATTGAGGGCTTGCTGGCGAGGAAAGCTTTTGCGGAACACCATCGATACCCGCCGGCTGGCGTCCGGCAATGCGAGTTGCCGTGCAATGATGCCGCTGTCGGTCATCCACGGGCCGCGGGTGGCAAGCGCGGGCACCAGGGTGGAGCCGAATCCGGCGCCTACCAGTTGCAGCAGGGTTTCGAGGCTGGCGGCCTGCAAGTCGGGCTTGCCTTGTTGCCGGGTGGTTTTCGCTTCTCCGATGACGGCCATCACCTGTCTCGCCAGGCAGTGTCCTTCGGAAAGCAGCAGGATGTGCAGTTTCTGAAGATCTTCGCGCGTAATCTCTTCCTGATTGTAGAGTGGGTGCTGGCGTGGGTGTGCCAGCCAGAATGGCTCGTCGAACAGGGGTGTGATCGTCAGTTTGCGGAGCTGTTCCGGTGTTTCCAGTGGTGTGGCGATCAGCGCCACGTCGATCTGGTGCCGGGTCAGCCGCGTCAGCAAGGTTTCGGTGATCTCTTCGCTCAGGATCAGTTGCAGTTGTGGATATTGCTTGGTCAAGGGCGAAATGATCAGCGGGATCAGGTAGGGACTGAGTGTGGGAATGGCGCCGACACGCAACGGCCCGGCCAGCGGGTCGCGCGAGCGGATCGCGAGTTGCTCGATCGAATCTGCCTGTTCCAGGATCTGGCGGGCATGGGTGACGATTTCCCGACCCACGGGCGTGAGTTCGACCGAGCGGCGGGTGCGTTCGAAAATGGTGATGCCGAGCTGTTCCTCCAGCTTGCGGATTTGGCCGCTCAGGGTGGGTTGGCTGACGAAGCAGCGTTCTGCCGCCCGGCCGAAATGGCGGGTTTCCGCAACGGCGACGACGTATTGCAGGTCTCGGAGGTTCATGGGGCAAGTGTATACCCCGGGAAGAAACGCTTCAGGCCGAGAAGGAAAAAAAGCCTTGCAACAACAGGTAGGCAGTTACGAAAGTCAATATGTACGCCAGTGCTCGCAGGGAGGTGGTCAGCCAGCGATGAGCGGTGTAATCATTTGTCATGTGATGGCTCCAGGGTCGAGTTGGCGGATATTGCCGCAAGGTGTTCAGGATTGTCCGGAATCGGGATCGGGGGTATCAGGCTCTCTTCGCTGCAATTCGGCACGCAGAATTGGAACATCGCGCGGCGCTTCGATACCGATCTTGATGTGATTGCGTTTCACTTCCAGCACCGAGATGATGATGTCGTCCCCGATCCGGATTTCTTCTCCTTCGGTCCTGCTCAATACCAGCATTATTGATTCCTGTATGGCTTCTAAGTGGCGTTTGAGCATTAGCAAGTTTCGGGCCAATATCGATAGAAGGCAAAAACTGGACTTTCGGTGGCGATAATACTAGCGTTGGAAATGGGCTGCGGTTTCGGCAGTGGCCTGGAAAATTGAGACAAACTGTGTCCATCATCGATGATTGCGACAGTTTGTTTCATGTCAAGGAGATTGTAGATACGGGGTTGAAACAACAATGGGCAGGTTAGGGACACAATCACCTTTGTGGCTGGATTCACTGGCGGCAATGACGACTGTGCCCCTGGATCAGCCGTCGATCGGTATATTGCAGCGTTCACATACCCGCTGCCGAGAGGTCTATGGACTGGATGCCACCCGGCCCCCGGAGGTGCGAGTGGCCGAATCCGAACAGGTTCGCCTGGCCCGTGATCAGCTGGGCGAAACATTGGTGATCGCGGAACAGGAATGTGAGTCGCTGTGGCGGCAGAGTACACGCCGGGGGATCGTGGTGATTCTGACCGATGCCAAGGGAGTCGCGTTGAATGTAACGGGCGATCCTTACGTTCGCGAGACGTATGGACGCAGCGGATTGGCGCCGGACGTGGTCTGGTCGGAGCGCTGCATGGGCACCAATGGCATCGGCACCGCGTTGCAGGAGAAATGCCCGTTGGTGGTCCATCAGCGGGATCATTTTTTCGATGCCTTTTCCCGTTTCAGTTGTTCCGGTGCGCCGATCGAAGACGTTCATGGCAATTTGCTGGCCGTGCTGGACATGACTTCGTTCCAGGAAGCACAGGCCGACGGCGAACCTTACCAACGTTTTTCACAGACCTGTCTCTCGGCGCGCTACATCGAATGGCGCCATTTCCAGTTGTATTTTCGGGATCACTTGTTGGTGCACTTCAACCCGCGCAAGGAATTTGTCGGATTGTGTGTCGAAGGATTGCTGGCGGTCGACGATCAGGGTGATGTCGTTGGCGCCAACCGGGCGGCGTTGCAGTACCTTGGCATGGATGATCGCCGCCAGTTGCTGGGTTTGGCGCTGGATGAGGTGTTCTCGCTGGAACAGGGCATGGTGGAAAGCCGCCGGAGCGATGGGCAGACCTTTTTCGTGCGCAGCCCGCTGTTTTCTGATCGGGGGTTTCAGCTCAGATTGTCGGCTGAACGGCCCCGGCGTGCGAGTCCCGCCCGGCACCGGCGCGCCAGTGTCGTGATCTCACCCCAGCAGTCACCGGCCCGATTCGATCTGAACGGGTTGGCCGGTTCCGACGCCCGAATGCTCGATCTGGTGGCCAAGGCACGCCAGCTGGTCAACCTTTCGACGCCATTGCTGATTACCGGTGAGACCGGATCTGGCAAGGAATTGTTCGCCCAAGCGCTGCACCGCGAGAGCAATCGTGCGGCACGACCGATCATTGCAAAAAACTGCGCAGCCATTCCCGAATCGTTGATCGAGAGCGAGTTGTTCGGCTATGTCCCCGGCGCTTTCACTGGCGCCACCTCCACCGGTATGAAAGGCTGTATCGAGGCTTCCGATGGTGGCACCTTGTTCCTCGACGAGATTGGCGACATGCCGCTGTCCATGCAGTCGCGTCTGCTGAGGGTGCTGGAGACGAAAACGGTGCAGCGACTTGGCAGCTCCCGCTCGATCCCGGTGGATCTCAATGTCATCAGTTCCACCAACCGGGACATCGAGAAACGGGTTCGCAAGGGCAAGTTTCGCGAGGATCTGTATTATCGGCTCAACGGTATGACGCTCAGATTGCCGGCCTTGCGCGAGCGGCAGGACAAGGGCATGCAGATCCGCCGGATGGTGCGTATCCTCAACCAGAGTGGTCAGCCGGTGGTGTTCGAACGGGAAGCCTGGGATCACTTGCTGGCCTATCCGTGGCCGGGCAATTTTCGGCAGCTACGCAATGTGTTGCGCTTGATCATGACGCTCGCCCAGGGCAAGGTGATCGATATGCAGTATTTTCCGGAGGAGTTGCTGCGCGATTCCAAACCGGCAGTACCCGCCTCGCGGCTACCATCGTCGGCTGTGGAAGAAGACCAGGGCGGCGAGCGGCAACGTATCCTGTCCGCACTGGAAGCCTGCTACTGGAATCTGAGCCGTACCGCGAAGCGGCTGGGGATCAGCCGCAGCACCTTGTATCGCAAAATGGAGCGCCATGGAATCCACAAGGGGGACTGAATCCGGCTCGTACACCGCTACCGTTGGCGTGGTCATCGTCAACTTCAATGGCGGGCAGCTGGTGGTCGATTGCCTCGAATCCGTGCTGTGTTCCACTGTGCCGGTGACGGTGGCGCTGGCCGACAACGGATCGCGTGACGACAGTCTGGCGCGCGTCCGGACGCGGTTCGGTGAAGACGCGCGCCTGCGGATCATCGAAAATGGCGCCAATCTTGGTTTCGCGACCGGCTCCAATCGCGCCTTGCAGGCTTTGCCGGATGACTTGCCTTTCATTCTGTTTCTCAACCCCGATTGCAAGATCGAGTCCGATACGCTGGCGCGCTTGTTGCCGGAACTGGAACAGCGACCTGAGGTCGGCATGTGTGGCTGTCTGATCGTCAATCCGGATGGCTCCGAACAGCGCGGTTGCCGCCGCAATGAACCGACACCGCTGCGGGCACTGGCGACGATGACGCGCATGGGCGCGGCACGGCGAGGCGTCAATCTGCAGGCCCAGCCACTGCCGCAACAGCCGGTTGAAGTGGAGGCGATCTCCGGCGCCTTCATGCTGGTGCGGCGCGAGGCATTGCGCGCGGTCGGCCCGATGGATGAAGCATATTTCCTGCACTGCGAAGATCTCGACTGGTGCAAGCGTTTCCGGCTGTCCGGCTGGCGTGTGCTGTTCGTGCCGACGGTGCGGATCGAGCATCTCAAAGGTGGCAGCAGCCAGCAACGGCCGGTGCGGGTGGAATGGCACAAGCATCGCGGCATGGTGCGCTACTATCGCAAGTTCTTTTCCGCCGACCACCCGGGTTATCTGATGCGGCTGATCGAACTGGCCGTGTGGGGCCGGTTCGTGGCGTTGACGCCGTGGCTGTGGGTGCGCAAGGCGTTGCGCCCATGAAGACCCTGCTGGTGACCGGCGCCACCAGCCTGGTGGGCGATTTCCTGCTGCCCCGGCTGGCCGGTGCAGGCTGGCAGACCATCGCGGTCAGCCGTCAGCCGCGGGTGTCGGTGCATGATAGCCAGTGGTTGATCGCGGATATCACCGCGCCCGCTGCAACGTCATGGCCGACGGTGGATGCCATGATCCATCTGGCCCCGCTGTGGCTGTTACCGCCATTGCTGCAACAGATTCCATTCCGGTCTGAACGGCGCGTCATCGCCTTCGGTTCGACCAGCCGGCTGAGCAAGGCCGCCTCGCCCGATCCCTCCGAACGGCAGATGGCACAAAAACTGGCGGATGCCGAATCGGCACTGCTGGCCCTGCCGGATGCGTCGGTGACGATTTTCCGGCCAACGCTGATCTACGGCGCCGGCCGTGACCAGAATGTTTCGCTGATCGCGCGAACCATCCATCGCTTCGGCTTCTTTCCGCTGATCGGCGCAGCGACGGGCAAGCGCCAGCCGGTGCATGCCGATGATCTGGCGAGCGCCTGCCTCTCGGCGTTGTCACGCCCGCAAACGGCGGGCCGGATCTACGATCTGCCCGGTGGCGAAACGCTGGCTTACCGCAACATGGTGGAGCAGATCTTCCAGGCGCTGGGTCGTTCACCCCGTTTCGTTCGCTTGCCCGAAGCCACTGTGCGCTGGGGGTTGCGAACGCTCTCGCTGATGCCGCGATGGCGTAAGTTGACGCCCGAGATGGCCAGCCGGATGAATGTCGATCTCGCTTTCGATGCCAGCCGGGCGGGTCAGGAACTCGATTATCAGCCCCGGCCCTTTCGGCCATCGGCCGAGGATCTGGGGGTGAGCAAGTGATCGCGGGGTTGGCGCTGTGGCTGGCGATGGTGGCGCTGTCGGCGGGTTTGACGGCGCTGGCGCGCGCCCATGCGTTGCGGCACGATGTGCTCGACCACCCCGGGCATCGAACTTCCCATCAGGTCGCCACGCCGCGCGGCGGTGGCGTGGCGGTGGTCATCGTATTCCTGTTGGCCGTGACCGTGCTGTGGGGGCTGGGGCGATTGCCGGGCAGCAGCTATCTGGCGCTGGCGGGCGGCGGCGCGCTGGTGGCATCGGTCGGCTATTGGGACGATCACCGCTCGCTGCCGGTTGCCTGGCGATTGCCGGCGCAGGTCGTGGCGGCGCTGCTCGCGGTGGTGGCATTGCAGCTGTGGCAGCCGGTGATGCCCTGGAATGGCTGGCTGCCGGGCGCCTGGAACGGTGTCCTGCTGACCGTGCTGATCGTCTGGATGATCAATCTCTACAATTTCATGGATGGTATCGACGGGCTGGCGGGCGTGGAGGCGATCACCACTGCGCTGGTGCTGGCGGCGGTGGCGTTGTGGCACGGCGGTGTCGATTGGGTGTTGCTGTCGCTGGCAGCGGCAAGCGCCGGTTTTCTGTTGTGGAACTGGCCGCCGGCCCGGATCTTTCTGGGTGATGTCGGCAGCGCCTTTCTCGGCTATGAATTCGCCGTGCTGGCGCTCGATGGCGCCAGCCGGGGCAGTACGCCGTTGTGGGTTTGGGGTACATTGCTGGGCGTGTTCATCGTCGATGCCAGCGTGACCCTGCTGCGGCGCATGTTGTCCGGACAGCGGTTCTGGCAGGCGCATCGCAGCCATGCCTATCAGATTCTTTCGCGGCGCTGGGGGTCGCATCGGCGTGTCGTGCTGGCGGTGCTGGCGGTCAATCTGCTATGGCTGGCGCCGCTGGCACTGGCGGGTCTCATCTGGCCGCATTATGCGCTCGTCTGCCTGTTACTGGCCTGGTTGCCATTGCTGGTCATGGCGCTGAAAACCGGCGCTGGCAACGAGCTGGCCTGAAATTTGCTGTTTCTCCACAAATACCCGGAAACGCCTGTCTGCGTCAAAAACGTGACGTGTGGCAGGCGTGTCGATTCAACCGTTTGTGGAGATCGTTTCTGTGAAAGACCTGATGGCATCCGTCGAAGAACGCAGCAAGTTGGCCGGCAGCAATCATCTGGAAGCCTTGCTGTTCAGCCTGGGCCGGGATCGTCGTACCGGCAAGGAGCTGATTTTTGGTATCAATGTATTCAAGGTTCGGGAGCTGATGGCGATTCCCGAGATCACACCCCTGCCGCATGCGCAGGATTGCCTGGTGGGCATCGTGACTGTGCGCGGGCAGTCGATTCCGGTCATCGATGTGCCGCGATTCTGCGGCATCGACTCGGAAGAGGATCCCAAGATTCTGATCATCACCGAATACAATCGCCAGGTGCAGGGGTTGCTGGCCGAGGAGGTGGAGACGATCGAGCGCATCGCCTGGGAGGATATCAAGCCGCCGCCACTGTCACCGGATGAGGAGAATACCGGCCTGCTGACCGGCATCTATCAGATGGCCAATGACCGCACCTTGATGCTGCTGGATGTCGAGAAAGTGCTTTCCGATGTGCTCGGGCTGCGCCATGACGCCAAGATCAATGGTATCGAGCGCAATGCCCTGCAAGGCACCAAGGTGTTTTTCTGCGATGATTCGATCGTGGCGCGCGGACAGTTGCGGCGCATTCTGGACTATCTTGGCGTCAGTTATTCCAGCGAGGTCAATGGCGTCGATGCCTGGAACCATCTGCAAGCCCTTGCCAGCCGGGCGGAAAAAGCCGGCCGACCGGTACGCGAGGATGTGAACTGCGTGATCACCGATATCGAGATGCCTGGCATGGATGGTTATGTGCTGACTCGGAAAATCAAAGAGGATCGCCGTTTCGAGGGCGTGCCGGTGATCATGCATTCGTCATTGTCGGCCAACAGCAATCAGAATCTGGGTGAGAACATCGGCGCCGACGCCTATGTGCCCAAGCTCAATCCGAATGAGCTGGC
>CAZTJP010000011.1:7458-13885 GCA_964613895.1 uncultured Thiotrichales bacterium
GTGAGAACATCGGCGCCGACGCCTATGTGCCCAAGCTCAATCCGAATGAGCTGGCGTCCGCCATTTCCAGGCTGGTCGAAGCGGGCGGCAAGGCTTGAGCCGGTTAGCGTCTATGCTTTTGACTCCTCAAAAACTTGCAAATGCGTCAAAAACATAGCCCGGATTCGTGAATCTGCCGATGTTTCCCTTCCTGTTCGGGAGTTTTTCTGTCAGTCTGCGGTCGAACGGAAAATGATGCGATGAGGGAAGATTTATGAAGATCATGGTGGCGGGTGGCGCCGGATACATCGGTTCTCATACCTGTATCCAGTTGCATGCAGCCGGTTTCGATGTGGTGGCGGTCGATAATCTGTCCAACAGCAGTCCCGAGGCGTTGCGGCGAGTCGAGGAGATTTCCGGCCGGCCGGTGCCATTGTACGAGGTCGATGTCTGTGATCGTGAGGCATTGTCCGCGGTGTTTGCCGCCGAGCAGGTGGATGCAGTCATCAATTTCGCCGGCTACAAGGCAGTCGGCGAGTCGGTGGAGAAACCGCTGGCCTATTACCGCAACAATGTCGGTGGCGCGGTGACACTGGCGGAGGTGATGGCCGAGCACGGTGTCAAGACCCTCGTCTTCAGTTCTTCCGCAACGGTGTATGGCGATCCGGCCAGCTTGCCGATCAAGGAGGACTTCCCGCTTTCGGCAACCAATCCTTATGGCCGATCGAAATTGATGATCGAGGATATCCTGCGGGATCTGTATGTCTCCGATCACGACTGGAAGATCGGCCTGCTGCGGTATTTCAACCCGGTCGGTGCACATCCTAGCGGGCGTATCGGCGAAGATCCCAACGACATTCCCAATAATTTGATGCCCTATATCTCTCAGGTTGCGGTCGGCAAGTTGGAGCGCTTGCGCGTGTTCGGTAACGATTATCCGACGCCGGATGGCACCGGTGTGCGTGATTACATCCATGTGGTCGATCTGGCCGAAGGGCACGTCAAGGCGATCGAAGCCCTGCAACGGGAACCGCGCGGCCAGGTGTTGACCGTGAATCTGGGTACCGGAACGGGCTATTCCGTGCTGGAAATGGTGAAAGCTTTTGAAAAGGCTTCGGGCCGGCCGGTGCCTTATGAGATCGTCGATCGGCGTCCGGGGGATATCGCTGCCTGTTATGCCGATCCGGCACTGGCCGAGGAGAGGATTCAGTGGCGTGCCCGCTATGGCATTGATGAGATGTGCCGCGACGCCTGGAACTGGCAATCCCACAACCCCAACGGTTACGCTGACTGAACGAAGACGGCTAACAACATTCGCCCCAACTCTTGGTAAGATACCGTCTTTGTCAAACTGACGGAGTCGTGGATCAAGTGAAACATCAAGAGCAAGCGGGTTTGACTTCCCTCGAAAAACGGGCAACTGCCGGTCTGGTGGGCGTCTATGGCGTTCGCATGCTGGGCCTGTTTCTGATCCTGCCCGTCTTCGCGCTCTATGCGCAGCATCTCAAGGGTGTGACACCAACGTTGATCGGCGTGGCGATCGGTATCTACGGCCTGACCCAGGCAATGCTGCAAATTCCCCTTGGCATGCTGTCCGACCGGATTGGCCGCAAGCCGGTGATGCTGGGCGGGCTGGCGGTCTTTGCCATCGGCAGCATCGTGGCAGCGGTCTCCGATTCCATTCATGGCGTCATCATCGGCCGGGCGTTGCAGGGCAGCGGCGCGATTGCAGCGGCGACACTGGCGTTGCTGGCGGATCTGACGCGTGACTCGATTCGCGCCCGGGTGATGGCGCTGGTGGGCATGAGCATTGGTCTGGCGTTCGCGATCGCGATGGTGGCAGGCCCGATGCTCGATGATCTGATTGGCGTCGATGGCATTTTCTGGCTGACCGCGGTGCTGGCTGGCCTCGCTGCAGTTATCGTGATCAAGGTGATTCCCACGCCGGCAACCACGCGCATCCGCCGCGACACGGAGACGGTCTGGACCGACCTGGGCCAGGTGCTGGTCAATCCTGAATTGTTGCGGCTCGATCTGGGTATCTTTGCGCTGCATTTGATGTTGACCGCCAGCTGGGTGGTGATTCCGGTACAACTGGTCGAACATTTGCAATTCCCGTCGGCGCGCCACTGGGAGTTGTATCTGCCGGTCATGGTATTGAGCGTGGTGGCGATGTTTCCGTTTGTCATCTATGCCGAGAAATACCACAAGATGAAGCCGGTGTTCGTCGGCGCGGTGGCCGTGCTGGTGATCGCCGAGTTTCTGATGTCCTGGGAGGTCGTGAATCTCTGGGGGCTGGCGTTTGCGCTGTGGGTGTTCTTTTCGGCTTTCAACCTGCTCGAAGCCACCTTGCCGTCGCTGGTGGCCAAAACCTCGCCGACCCAACTCAAGGGCACCGCGATGGGTGTCTATTCGACCTCGCAGTTCATGGGCATCTTCGTCGGTGGTTCCGTTGGCGGCTGGGTCTATGAACATTATGGCATTGCGGCTGTCTTTCTGTTTTGTGCGGCGGTTGCGCTGATCTGGCTGCTGGCAGCGGCGACCATGGCCCAGCCACGCTATCTGTCCAGCTACTCGCTGGAGGTGGGTGAGCAGGATCCGCGTTCGGCCTCCGAACTGGCGGCTGATCTGATGAGCATCAGTGGCGTGGCCGAAGCGATCGTGATTGCCGAGGAAGGCATGGCCTATCTGAAGGTCAATCTCAAGGATCTCGATCGCGAGGCGCTCAAGGCTTATTCCCGCCACGAGTCCTGAGTCGGGCGGGGTATAATGGCTTTCCGGCAGCTTGCTGCTGGAGCGCATGTTCCAGAAATGTTCCAGAACCCCACAGGGGTTCATCAATCCCGGAGCGGCCAGGGGCGGCTCCGTACTAACCAGAGAAGCAAATGGCATCAAGAGGAGTAAACAAGGTTATCCTGATCGGTAACCTCGGCAATGATCCGGAAATACGCTACATGCCCTCGGGCGGCGCGGTCACCAACGTCAGTATTGCGACATCGGACAGCTGGAAGGACAAGAACACCGGCCAGATGCAGGAACGCACCGAATGGCATCGGGTGGTGTTCTTCAACCGGCTGGCGGAGATTGCCGGCGAGTATTTGAAGAAAGGCTCCAAGGTCTATGTCGAAGGGCGGTTACAGACTCGCAAGTGGCAGGGGCAGGATGGCCAGGATCGCTACACCACCGAGATCGTCGCCAATGAGATGCAGATGCTGGACAGCCGGGGTGGCGTCGGCGCCGCTTCAGGCGAATACGGCAGTACGGCGCCGATGGAGCCGCAGGCGCCAGCCGGTCAGCCCGCCAGCAAGCCGGCCAGCCAGCCGATGACCGATGATTTCGATGATGATATCCCGTTCTGATCTTCGCCGTTCTTCCGATCGTTTTCACAGTTTGGGCAATCAAGCCCGTCTGCCGGTGGAAACCACCGGGCGGGTCGCGGACAATACGAGACCATTTCCGCGCTGAAACAAAGGATTGCCCTCATGGCGAACAGAAAAGGGATCATTCTCGCGGGCGGTTCCGGTACCCGCCTGTACCCGCTGACGCTGGCGACCAGCAAGCAGTTGATGGCGGTCTACGACAAGCCGATGATCTATTACCCGCTGTCGACGCTGATGCTGGCCGGCATTCGCGATATTCTCGTCATCACCACGCCGCAGGACAGCGATGCCTTCCAGCATTTGTTGCGCGATGGTTCCCAGTGGGGGCTGAACATCGAATATGCGGTGCAGCCCCGGCCGGAAGGCCTGGCGCAGGCATTTCTCATCGGTGAGCGCTTCATCGGCAACGATCCGGCCACGCTGGTGCTGGGCGACAACATCTTCTATGCGCGGGGTTTCTCCAGCCGGCTCGAAGCCGTCGCTGCGAAAACTTCCGGCGCCACGGTGTTCGGCTACTATGTTCAGGACCCGGAACGCTATGGCGTGGTGACCTTCGATGAACACGGTATGGCTACCAGCATCGTCGAGAAGCCACAGAATCCCCGTTCCAACTATGCGGTGACCGGGTTGTATTTCTATGACAACGATGTGGTCGAGATCGCCCGTTCGATCAAACCCTCCGAGCGCGGCGAACTGGAGATCACCGATGTCAACAATGTCTATCTGGAACGTGGTGATCTGGAAGTCGAACAGCTCAGTCGTGGCACGGCCTGGCTGGATACCGGGACGACCAAGTCGTTGCTGGATGCGGCGAATTTCATCCGTGTCATCGAAGAGCGGCAGGGCCTGAAGATCGCCTCACCGGAGGAGATTGCCTGGACCCGGGGTTATATCAGCACGGATCAGTTGCTCGAGATTGCCCGCCCGCTGGAGAAGAGTGGTTATGGAAAATATCTGATGCGTTTGGTGGAACAGCGTTGATGAAGGTATTGGTGACCGGTGCGGGCGGACAACTCGGCTGGGAGCTGCAACGCTGGGCGCCACCGTCGGTTGCGCTGACAGCGGTTACGCGAACGGATCTGGATATTGGTGATGCCGCGCAGGTGATGGCCTGCGTCGAACGGTATCAGCCCGATTGGATCATCAACGCCGCTGCCTATACGGCAGTCGACAAGGCGGAAGCGGAGCCGGCGCTGGCGCATCGGGTGAATGCTGCCGGTGCGGAGCATCTGGCCGCGGCGGCGCGGGCACAGGATTGCCGATTACTGCATATTTCCACCGATTTCGTCTTCGATGGCGCTGCCGGCACGCCGCGTCAGCCGGATGATCCCGTCAATCCCCTGGGTGTCTATGGCGAGTCCAAGCAGCAGGGCGAACGTGCCGTGCAACGGTTGCTGGGATCGCAGGCACTGATCGTGCGTACTGCCTGGGTGTATTCATCGCATGGTGACAATTTCGTCAAGACCATGCTGCGGTTGATGAATGAGCGCGATTCACTGGGTGTGGTCGATGATCAGCTGGGTACGCCGACCTGGGCGGCCGAGTTGGCCAAAGTGCTGTTTCGGGTGATCGACAACGATCTGCGCGGGGTTTGGCACTGGACCGATGCGGGCGTGGCGAGCTGGTACGATTTCGCGGTGGCGATTCATCAACTGGGGCGCGAACAGGGGCTGATCGGGCGCGATTGCCACATCAGGCCCATTCCCACCGAAGCGTATCCGTTACCGGCGCCACGCCCGGCCAATGCGGTGCTCGACAAACAGGGTTTGCGCAAGGCGATCGGCTACGACGGGCTGCACTGGCGCGAGGGATTGAAACATATGCTGGAGGAACTGAGCGATGTCTAGATTATTGGTGACCGGTGCGGCCGGATTCATTGGGGTCAATTTCGTCAATTACTGGCTGGATCGTTATCCTGAGGATGCGGTGGTTGGGCTGGATGCGTTGACCTATGCCGGCAACCTGGCGAGCCTCGAGGCAGCGCGCCAGCATGCTGCTTTCGATTTCGTGCATGGCGATATCCGCGATCAGTCCTTGATCGAGTCCTTGCTGCGTGAACGTGGTATCGACACCATCGTCCACTTCGCCGCGGAAAGCCATGTCGATCGCTCGATTGCCGGCCCGGACGCGTTCATCGATACCAATGTCGTCGGCACCCACAGTCTGCTCAAGGCCGCCCGGGCGGTCTGGCTGGACGGCGAGGGGGGTGTGCTGCCGCATCGTTTCCACCATGTTTCCACCGATGAGGTGTATGGCTCATTGAATGCGGAGGATCCGCCGTTCACCGAGGACACGCCCTATGCCCCCAATTCGCCGTATTCAGCCAGTAAGGCCGCCTCGGATCATCTGGTGCGCGCCTATCATCACACCTATGGCCTGGAAGTGAGTACCAGCAATTGCTCGAACAACTACGGGCCATTCCAGTTTCCGGAAAAACTCATTCCGCTGGTGCTGATCAATATCCTGCATGGCCGGCCGCTGCCCATCTATGGTGATGGTCGCCAGATTCGCGACTGGCTCTATGTCGATGATCACGCCCGGGGAATCGATCTGGTGCTCAAGCGCGGCCGGGTGGGTGAGACCTACAACATTGGCGGCCACAACGAATGGACGAATATCGATATCGTTCAGCTCATCTGCAAGCTGATGGACCAGCGGCTCGCCGACAGCGCCGAGTTGCGGCAACGCTTTCCGGAGTCTCCCGCTGTACGCGGCCAGGCTTCGGACAGCTTGATCACCCACGTCAAGGATCGGCCCGGGCACGACATCCGTTACGCCATCGATGCGACCAAGACTACGCAGGCACTGGGTTACAAGCCGGTGGAGTCCTTCGAGTCGGGCATCCGCAAGACGATCGACTGGTATCTCGACAATGAGGACTGGTGGCGCAGCATCATGGATGGCAGCTATCAAGCGTGGATCGACCAGCAATACGCCTCCGCCACCGCCGGCTGACTTTGTTTTGGCGGCAAATACCCGCTATTCTTCGCGGCTTTCGTGCGTCGGCAAGTTGGCATCATGAATTTCATAGACCTGAAAGCCCAGTACCACCGGATCGAGGCGGACGT
>CAZTJP010000011.1:13985-21314 GCA_964613895.1 uncultured Thiotrichales bacterium
GCATCATGAATTTCATAGACCTGAAAGCCCAGTACCACCGGATCGAGGCGGACGTCAAACAGCGGATCGAAGCGGTGCTGGCGCATGGCCAGTACATCCTCGGGCCTGAAAACCAGGAACTGGAGGAACGTCTGGCCGACTATGTCGGCGTCAAGCATTGCATCGGCGTCTCCAGCGGCACGGATGCCTTGCTGGTGGCGATGATGGCGCTTGGTATCGGTCCCGGTGATGAAGTGATCACCACGCCATTCACCTTCATCGCCACCGGAGAGATGATTGCGTTGCTGGGTGCGACGCCGGTGTTCGTCGATATCGAGCCCGATACCTACAATATCGATCCGCAGCGGATCGAGGCGGCCATC
The DNA here is from genome assembly GCA_964613895.1 of uncultured Thiotrichales bacterium. Lineage (GTDB taxonomy): Bacteria > Pseudomonadota > Gammaproteobacteria > UWMA-0217 > UWMA-0217 > HyVt-560. The sequence goes on from CAZTJP010000011.1 coordinate 14,348, forward strand.
ACGCCGCGCACGCGGGCCATCCTGCCGGTTTCGCTGTATGGCCAGTGCGCCGATATGGAAACCATCAATGCCATCGCGGCGCGCCATGACCTGCCGGTGATCGAGGACGGCGCGCAGAGTTTCGGCGCCAGCCGCAATGGGCGGCGTTCCTGTGGTCTGTCGACCATTGGTTGCACCTCGTTCTTTCCCTCCAAACCACTGGGGGGTTACGGTGACGGTGGCGCCTGTTTCACCGATGACGACGAGCTGGCGAAAACGATGCGAGAAATCAGTCTGCACGGCCAGGACCGGCGCTATCACCATCCCCGAATCGGCATCAATGGCCGGCTGGACACCCTCCAGGCAGCGGTATTGTTGGCCAAGTTGAGCCTGTTTCCGGAAGAAGTGGAAGCGCGTGCACGGATCGGTCAGCGCTACATCGAACTGCTCGAAGCACGCGGCGCCGTACCCGTCAGCGAAGGCCATGGCCGGCTGCGTTCGCCCGTGGTGGCGCCCGGCAATACCAGTGTCTTCGCCCAGTTCACCATTCAGGTGGCGGATCGCGAACGTTTTATTCAGAACATGCAGGCGGCGGGCATACCCACGGCAGTGCATTATCCGGTGCCGCTCAACCAGCAACCGGCCTTTCCGGATGCGATCGGCGAGACGCCGGTGAGTTCGGAAGTGGCGAGCCGGGTGGTGAGCCTGCCGATGCATCCTTATCTGACGGAGCAGGATTTGATTGAAATCACAGAAACCGTGTCGCAGGCAGTAGTAGGGTAAGCGCCACATGGATATGAATCGTTTTTGCAAGGAATCCGGTGGGGGGTTGAGATGAAAGTCACGATCTATGGATCGGGGTATGTCGGGCTGGTGACGGGCGCCTGTCTGGCGGATGTCGGCAACAATGTTCTCTGTGTCGATGTCGATGAGCAGAAGGTCGAGAACCTTCGCAAGGGCATCGTGCCCATCTTCGAGCCGGGGCTGGAAGCGATCATTCGCGAAGCGATGGCCCAGGGCCGGATCGATTTCACTACCGATATGGCGCGCGCGGTTGCGCATGCCGAGTTGCAGTTCATCGCGGTCGGCACGCCGCCGGATGAGGATGGTTCCGCCGATCTGCAATATGTGCTGGCGGTGGCGGAGACGATCGGAAAGCACATGGATGCAACCCGGGTCATCGTCGACAAGTCCACCGTGCCGGTGGGTACGGCCGACAAGGTCAAGGCGAAGGTGGCCGAGCAACTGGCTGAGCGCGGTGTCGATATCCCGTTCCATGTGGTCTCCAATCCCGAGTTTCTGAAGGAAGGCGATGCCATTGCCGATTTCACCAAGCCGGACCGGATCGTGGTCGGCGCCGAGGATGACTATGCCATCGAGGTGATGCGTGAGTTGTATGCGCCTTTCAGCCGCAATCATCAGAAGCTGATCGAAATGGATGTGCGTTCGGCGGAGCTGACCAAATATGCGGCCAATGCCATGCTGGCGACCAAGATCAGTTTCATGAATGAACTTTCACAGCTGGCGGAGCGGCTGGGGGCGGATATCGAGAAGGTCCGCGTCGGTATTGGCTCCGATCCGCGTGTGGGTTATCAGTTCATCTATCCGGGGTGTGGTTACGGTGGCTCCTGTTTTCCCAAGGATGTCAAAGCACTGGAACGCACCGCGCGGGAAGTGGGGTTCGACGCCAAGCTGCTCTCTGCCGTCGAAGCGCGCAATGAGAGTCAGAAACAGGTGCTGTTCAGCAAGATTCAGCGGCATTTCGATGGCGAACTGGCGGGCAAGACCATCGCTGTCTGGGGGCTGGCCTTCAAGCCGAATACCGATGATATGCGCGAAGCACCCAGCCGGGTATTGATGGAGGCCTTGTGGGCAGCGGGCGCACGGGTGCGGGCTTACGACCCGCAGGCGATGGAAGAGGCTCGCCGGATCTATGGCGAGCGGGATGATCTGGAACTGGTCGATCATCCGGACAAGGCTGTCGAGGGAGCGGATGGATTGGCCATCTGCACCGAGTGGAAGATCTTTCGCAGCCCGGATTTCGAAGAAATTTACAAAAAACTTGTAACTCCTGTGATTTTTGATGGTCGTAACCTCTACGATCCATCGCGGATGAAACATTACGGTTTCGACTACTACGCGATCGGTCGTTAGCCCGGATTTCTCACAGGGTTGCAGTCGTGACCTCTATGAGAAATGCGGGTTAGCCCGTATCGTTCACCGGGTATCACTGCGCGTCATGTCGGGCGGCCATCGTTGTGACCCGGTGAGAAATTCGGGCTGGTTCAACACACACTGATTTATTGGGCAGATTTCGCATGAATGTAGAAGAATCGAAGATCGCGGTCATTGGGCTGGGGTATGTGGGGCTGCCGTTGGCAGTAGAGTTTGGCAAACAATTCGCCACCGTCGGGTTTGATATCAATCATCAGCGGATCGAGGAGCTGCGGGCCGGGCGTGACAGTACGCTGGAAGTGGATGAGGATAATCTGCGCAGCGCCGAGGCGTTGTCGTTCACCGAATCGGTGGACGATCTGGAGGATTGCAATGTCTATATCGTCACCGTTCCCACACCGATCGATGGCCACAAGCGCCCCGATCTGACCCCACTGGAGAAGGCCAGCGAAACGGTCGGCAAGGTGCTGAAGAAAGGCGATGTGGTGATCTACGAATCGACGGTCTTCCCCGGCGCGACCGAGCAGGTCTGCGTGCCGATCCTGGAACGCGAATCGGGTTTGACCTACAACCAGGATTTCTTTGCCGGTTACAGCCCGGAGCGCATCAACCCCGGTGACAAGGAGCACGGTGTGACCAGTATCCTCAAGGTGACCTCCGGCTCGACGCCGGAAGTGGCCGATTTCGTCGATCGGTTGTACGGCCGGATCATCGAGGCGGGTACGCACAAGGCCAGCAGCATTTGCGTGGCGGAATCCGCCAAGGTCATCGAAAACACGCAACGGGATGTCAATATCGCTCTGATCAACGAGCTGGCGCTGATCTTCAATCGTCTCGGCATCGACACGGAAGAGGTGCTGGAAGCTGCCGGTACCAAATGGAATTTTCTGCCGTTTCGGCCCGGGCTGGTGGGTGGCCACTGTATTGGTGTCGATCCCTATTATCTGACCCACAAGGCGCAGGAGATCGGTTACCACCCGGAGATGATCCTTGCCGGTCGGCGCATCAACGACAATATGGGGTTGTATGTCGCCTCGGAAGTCATCAAGCTGATGACCCGCAAGAATATTCCGCTGGTGAATGCCAATGTGCTGGTCATGGGCCTGACATTCAAGGAGAATTGCCCGGATCTGCGCAATACGCGGGTGGTCGATCTTGTCAGTGAGTTCGAGGGCTATTCGGCCCAGGTCGATGTCTACGATCCCTGGGTCGATGCCGATGAGGCGAAGCGCGAATATGGCATCGAACCGGTCGCGTCGTTGCAGGAAGGCATGTACGATGCCGTCATCGTCGCCGTGGCGCACGACCAGTTCCGCGATATGGGTATCGAACGTATCCGTGCGCTGGGCAAGCCGGAATCGGTGCTCTACGACCTGAAATACCTTTTGCCTGCCGATCAGGTCGACGGCAGGTTGTAACCATTGCACAAGCACGCAAGGAGTCGATGTCAATGAAAATTCTGGTTACCGGCGCGGCGGGATTCATCGGCGCGGCCCTGTCGCAGCGGCTGCTCGATCGAGGCGATGAAGTGGTTGGTCTGGATGTCATGAACGATTACTACGATGTCCGGATCAAGGAAGCGCGGCTGGCACGTCTCCAGGAGCATCCCGGCTTCACCTTCGTCAAGATGGATCTGGCCGACCGGGAGGGCATCGAAGCCTTGTTCGCCGAGCAGGGGTTCGATGCGGTCATGAACCTGGCGGCGCAGGCGGGTGTACGCTATTCACTGGAGAATCCGCATGCCTATGTGGACAGCAATATCGTTGGTTTCGTCAACCTTCTGGAAGGCTGCCGGTACAACGAGGTTGGGCATTTCGTCTATGCCTCCTCCAGCTCGGTCTACGGCGCGAATACGTCGATGCCGTTCTCGGTCCACGATAATGTCGACCATCCGCTGAGTCTGTACGCCGCGTCGAAAAAGGCCAACGAGCTGATGGCGCATACCTATTCCCATCTCTATGGCATTCCCAGCACCGGGCTGCGTTTCTTCACCGTCTACGGTCCCTGGGGACGGCCCGATATGGCGTTGTTCCTGTTCACCCGCAAGATTCTCGCAGGCGAACCCATCGATGTGTTCAACTATGGTCACCACCGCCGCGATTTCACCTATATCGACGACATCGTCGAGGGCGTGATTCGGGTCATCGACCACCCCGCCCAAGCCAATCCGGACTGGGATGGTGCCCATCCTGATCCTGGTTCGAGCAAAGCGCCATGGCGGGTCTACAACATCGGCAACAATCAGCCGATCGAGCTGATGCGTTACATCGAGGTGCTGGAGGAATGTCTCGGCAAGAAAGCGGAGAAGAACCTGCTGCCATTGCAACCGGGCGATGTACCGGATACCTATGCCAATGTCGACGACCTGGTGCGTGATCTTGATTACAAACCCGATACACCCATCGAAACCGGTATCCGTAACTTCGTCGACTGGTACAAGACCTATTACCAGATCAGCGATTAGCCCGGATTTCTCACGGGTTATCCCGGATCAGTGTAACGCGGGCTGGTCGCCCGGCGCTTGAGGCGGCGTGACGACCGGAGGTGGGGCGTCCGGTTCCGGCGCCATGGGTTTGCTACCATCGGTATGGCTCATGACCAGCTGGCGGGTACGTTCCACATCGACGGTTTCGTAAGCGGTCCGGATCTCGTCCAGCAGCTTTTTCAGCTCCGCCCACGGCAGCATCTTTTCCTTGGCGCGCAGAATCTTGGGGTGCTCGGTGCCGGTTGGGCTGTTGCCGATGAGCAGTTCCTCATGCAGTTTTTCGCCGGAGCGCAGTCCGGTCAGTTCTATGCGTATGTCGCCGTCCGGATTGTTCTCGTCGAGCACGGTCAAGCCACTCAGTTCCACCATCTGGCGCGCCAGATCCATGATCCGCACCGGTTCACCCATATCGAGCACGAAGACATCGCCGCCGGTCGCCATGGCGCCTGCCTGAAGCACCAGCTGCGCTGCTTCGGGAATCGACATGAAATAACGGGAAACCTGGGCATGAGTGACGGTGATCGGGCCGCCTGCGCGAATCTGTTCGCGAAACAGCGGAATGACCGAGCCGGAAGAATCCAGTACGTTACCAAAACGCACCATCGAGAATACCGGTCGAACCTGTCCGCCTACCGGCGCAGGTGGTTGCAGGCTGTCGTTGAGAGCCTGCAAAACCATCTCCGACAGGCGCTTGCTGGCGCCCATGATGTTGGTGGGACGTACCGCCTTGTCCGAGGAGACCAGTACAAAGGTTTTGACACCACATTTGATCGCGGCTTCCGCCATGATCAGGGTACCGAAGACATTGTTGTTGACACCTTCGATTTCGTTGGTTTCCACCAAGGGTACATGTTTGTAGGCAGCGGCGTGGTAGATGGTATCGACCCGGTATTTTTCGAGCAGGTGTTCGACCAGTGAACGAGTCAGCACGGAGCCCAGGATCGGTTCGACCCGTTGTGCGTTGATGGGTTCCTGGCTCCGCAGCTTGCGGTCGATCTGATAGAGCGCATGTTCGGAGTTGTCGAGCAGTACCAGCCGGTTGGGGTTGAGGCGGGCGATCTGGCGGCACAGTTCCGAGCCGATCGATCCGCCGGCGCCGGTGACCATGACGGTTTTGCCGGTGATATTGCGGGTCAGCAACGACTGGTTGGGTGGTACTTCGTTACGGCCCAGCAGGTCTCCCACTTCCACTTCCCGCAGGTCGCTGACGCTGACTTTGCCGCGCGCGATTTCGCTCACGGAAGGCAAAACCCGGGCATGTACGGGATAGGCCTGCAACTGGCGGATGATTTCACTGCGCCGGGCGCGGGATGCATGTGGGATGGCGAGCAGGACTTCCTTGATGCCATAGTGCTCGATGAGGCGGTTGAGTTGGCTGAGCGGATAGACCTTGAGGCCGAGGACTTCGCGATTGCGCAAGTGTTTATCGTTGTCGATAAAGGCAACCGGATAGAGGTCGTGGGTATGCCACAGGGCTTGTACCAGTTGGGCACCCGCTTCACCGGCGCCATAGACGAGTACATTGTTGCCTTTGTAACGGTTGCGCACGGGATGCCAGAACAGTTCGCGGATCATCAACCGGCCACCGACGATGGCAACGGTGGATAGGGCCCAGTAGACGAACAGGGTGCCGTGGGAGATACCGGCGATGCCGCCGTGCAAGCCGGTGAATTCGATCAGGATCGCCCACAGCAGGGTGGCGATGGTGACGGATTTGGCGGCAACCCACAACGCCTGTTCGCCAAGGTAGCGAATGACGGCGCGGTACAGCCCGGAAAGTGCGAAGACGGGCACTGCGACCAGTGGGGCGGTGAGGCCGGTGAGGATTTGTTGGGGTGTGGGAATGAAGAAGGTGTCGAGGCGAATGGCGTAGGCGAGCCAGAGCGAAGCCAATAGCAAGATGGTGTCGAGGGAGATGACGGCAAGCCGTTTGGCCAATGGCGAGAACTGGTTCAGCTGGTCTACGGTTTTTTGCATGCCTCTTCCTGAGTGGGTTGCTGTTCCGATGTCTGGATCATGCCGAGATTCATGAGGAATCTCAAACACTTCAGAGGGGTTTACCGGGGAGTTTTTCCACAGTCGAAAGTATCGGATGTAAGTGCTTGATCATTCTATTGTGTTTGAGATCGTTTCTAAAGCGGTGAAAGAGGGATTGCATCACAAACTTTGAGCACCGTAGCGAAATCCCGATAAGTTACAGAATGTTGCCGGCCATGATACGAGCAACCACCTGACTTGTCAGTACTTCTTCCTACAATTCTTGCGGAACTCCTGGGGTCAGGCTTGCGTTATTGCGTTATTGGTTGGGTGTTCTTCCAACCTCCGCAC
>CAZTJP010000012.1:0-19505 GCA_964613895.1 uncultured Thiotrichales bacterium
GACAATCCCTTCACCCTTGCAGGGACTTCGATTTATTGGCATGCTTCCTGCCTTTCGCGGAATGTGACCAGATTCAAACCCTGAAAGCGTCCCCAAGCCCGGTCTACCTCATCCGGGGCCAAGCACCGGCGCGGGTTTTCAGGTGCATTTTGGCGATTGCCGCCATAACCCTCAGACTAGTTGGAGATACCCATGTCAGTTAGTGACGTTTTAACCACCATAAAAGACAACGAAGTCAAATACGTTGACCTCAGATTCACCGACACCAAAGGCAAGGAACAGCATGTCACGATTCCGGCCAAATTCGTCAACGAAGACTTTTTCGAAAGTGGCAAGATGTTCGATGGTTCCTCGATCGCCGGCTGGAAGGGCATCAACGAATCCGACATGATTCTGATGCCGGATCCCACCACGGCCGTCATGGACCCCTTCTTCCAGGATTCCACCCTGATCCTGCGCTGCAACATCATCGAACCGGCCACCGGCCAGGGTTACGAGCGCGACCCCCGCTCCGTCGCCGCCCGAGCCGAGGAATACATGAAATCCACCGGCATTGCGGATCAGGCATTCTTTGGTCCCGAGCCCGAATTCTTCCTGTTCGATGATGTACGCTGGGCCTCCGACATGCAGGGCGCCTTCTACGAAATCGACTCCGACGAAGCCAGCTGGAACTCCGAGAAAGTCTTCGAAGGCGGCAACATCGGCCACCGTCCCGGCGTCAAGGGTGGATACTTCCCGGTTCCGCCCGTCGATTCAGTTCAGGACGTACGCGCTGCCATGTGCGAAGTGCTGGGCGAGATGGGCGTCGAAGTCGAAGTGCACCACCACGAAGTGGCCACTGCAGCCCAATGCGAAATCGGTACCCGCTTCGATTCCCTGGTACGCCGCGCCGATATGAACCAGATTCTGAAATACGTCGTTCAGAATGTGGCCCACAACTACGGCAAAACGGCCACCTTCATGCCCAAACCCCTGGTTGGTGACAACGGCAACGGCATGCACGTACACCAATCGCTGGCCAAAGATGGCGAAAACATCTTCTCCGGTGACGGTTATGGCGGCCTCAGTGAAACTGCACTGTTCTATATCGGCGGCATCATCAAGCACGCCAAGGCACTGAATGCCTTCACCAACGCATCGACCAACAGCTACAAGCGCCTGGTACCCGGCTTCGAAGCACCGGTCATGCTGGCGTATTCCGCACGCAACCGGTCTGCATCGATCCGGATTCCCTACGAATCCAACCCCAAGGCAACCCGTATCGAGGTACGTTTCCCGGATCCGACCGCCAATCCGTACCTGGCATTCTCCGCCATGCTGATGGCTGGCCTGGACGGCATTCAGAACAAGATCCATCCGGGCGATGCCATGGACAAGGATCTCTACGACCTGCCGCCGGAAGAGGAAAAAGCCATTCCACAGGTTGCCAGCTCGCTCGACGAGGCGCTGGCCGCACTGGATGCCGATCGCGGGTTCCTCACAGCAGGCGATGTCTTCACCAATGACATGATCGATGGCTACATCGAACTGAAAATGGAAGAAGTCACCACATTGAGAATGTCCACACATCCGGTGGAATTCGACATGTACTACTCGCTCTGAGTGACCACATACCCAAAGCCCCCGTCGCCCGGGGGCTTTTTTTTGCCTGACCCAGGCTGGATGGGCGACAATACCTTCATGACACGGTTGCCAACGTTCTTTCTCATCCCCTGGGCGCTTCTGACGCTGCTCCCGGCCCATGCCTCCGAAGTCTACAAATGGGTGGACAAACAAGGCCACACACATTTCTCCGACCAGCGCCCTCCCAATCAGGCGGTGGAAAAACTGGATATCAACCCTTCTGACATTTCGGTCATGAAAAGTCCGACCAGCCGTCCCGGTCAGACGGTCGGCAAACCTTCCCCGGCATCCACACCCCCTGCCTATACCGGCATCAAAATCCTCTCTCCCGGCAACGACCAAGCCATTCGGGCGAACAACGGATCAGTGAAAGTCCAGTGCCAGGTTCTGCCACGGCTGGATATCACACATCATCACAAGCTGCGTTTCATCATTGACGGCAAGCCACTGGGCGCTATCGGAACCACCTGCAACCTGACCCTGAATGCGCTGGATCGGGGCACCCATACCGTTGCGGTCGAAATCATCGACAAATCGGGCAAAACCCTGCTCCGATCCGCCACACACAGCTTTCATGTCAAACGGGTATCCGCGCTCTGAGCGGCCACTATTCATCTGGCGCGAAAATTGCTTGAATATTGTCATTGCAACCGACCCGAGTGAGTCGGGTCGCGGGCGCCTGAATGGCGCCTGATCGATACGTGCTCCCGGAATCAGTGATGGCCATTCAGAAAACCCCGCCGCCCAACCTACTCGAACATCTCGATTCGGCGGTCTTGTGGCTGAGCCATTCACTGGAACTCCTGTACGTCAACCCGGCTGCTGAAATGCTGCTCGAACGCAGTCTCAGCCGCCTGAAGGGTCGCTCGATTGCCCACATCTGCCCAAGCGATTCGGAATTGGTACAACTACTGCGTCACGCAAGTTCGGGTGACCACTGCATCACTCGCCGGGACTATCTCTTACGCCTGGAAGCCGGGCGTTCACTCAAAGTCAACATCACCTTCAGCTCCATCAGCCAGGTAGGAATCATCGTCGAAATGCAACGCTCGGATCGCAGCCGCGACATCGACTACGAAAACAAGTTGCGGCGCGAACACCAGGCCATTCGCAAACTGATCCGGGGATTGGCGCACGAAATCAAGAATCCGCTCGGAGGTATTCGTGGCGCGGCGCAGTTGCTGCAAGCCGAACTCAAGAACCAACCAGAACTGGTCGAATACACGGACGTCCTGATCAAGGAAGTCGACCGACTCAAGGCGCTGATCGACCGCATGTCAGGCCCCCGCAGCCAGCCAGACAAGCAGCGAATCAACATTCACGAGGTTGCCGAGCGGGTACGCAAGCTGATTCTCGCCGAGGCACCACCGAATATCGCAGTGCGCTTCGAATACGATCCCAGTCTGCCGGAAATCGTTGCCGACAAGGACCAATTGATCCAGGCAGCGCTCAACCTGGCGCGCAACGCTGTAGAATCGATGGAGAAGGAGGGTGGCCAGCTGCTGCTGACGACCTCTGCGGTACGCCGATTCACAATCGACGAACGCATTCACCCATTGGTGGTATCGCTCAAGATCGAAGACAACGGCCCCGGCATTCCCGAAGCCCTGCAACCGCAGATCTTCTTCCCGATGGTCACCGGCAAGGCGACTGGCACCGGTCTCGGGCTACCCACCGCGCGCACTCTGGTCGACGCTCAGGGAGGCTTGCTGCAGTTCAAGTCTCATCCCGGCCATACCGAATTCGAGATACTGATTCCCACTGCGGAGACTGCGTCATGAGCAACAGGACTGTCTGGATCGTTGATGACGATCAATCGATTCGCTGGGTACTGGAAAAAGCCTTTGGCAAGGCCGGCCTCAACCCCCGCAGCTTCAAGGATGCCGACTCGGTGCTGAAAGCCCTGAAAAATGACCGACCCGATGCCTTGCTCACCGATATCCGGATGCCGGGGATGGACGGACTGGCATTGCTGGACCGGCTGCAGAGCACCCAGCCGAGCCTGCCCGTCATCGTCATGACTGCGCACTCCGACCTCGACAGCGCCGTCACCTCCTACCAGGGCGGGGCCTTCGAATATCTGCCCAAGCCTTTCGATATCGATGAGGCCGTGGCCCTGGCGAGGCGCGCCAGCGAAAGCCAGACCAGTGCGGCCAAGGATGATCTGCGCCTGGGCAACGGTAGTGGCCGCATTCTGGGAGAATCGCCCGCCATGCAGGAAGTTTTCCGCGCCATCGGCCGGCTCAGCCAAACCAATATCAACGTCCTGATCAATGGTGAATCAGGCACGGGCAAGGAACTGGTGGCCCAGGCGCTGCACGAACACAGCCCACGCAAGTCGAAACCCTTCATTGCACTCAATACGGCGGCCATCCCGCGCGACTTGCTCGAATCGGAGCTGTTTGGACATGAGAAAGGTGCCTTCACTGGCGCTTATGCCCAACGCAAGGGGCGCTTCGAACAGGCCGATGGCGGCACGCTCTTTCTCGACGAAATCGGCGACATGCCCGCTGAGTTGCAAACCCGGTTACTGCGGGTGCTGGCGGAAGGTGTCTTCTATCGCGTCGGCGGTCATCACCCCATCGAGGTGGATACCCGGATCATTGCCGCCACACACCAAAACCTGGAGGAACGTGTGCTCGAAGGCAAGTTCCGCGAAGACCTGTTCCACCGCCTCAATGTGATTCGTATCCGCATTCCGCCGTTGAGGGAGCGCCGCGAAGACATCCCCATTCTGACGCGTTATTTTCTCAAGCAGATTGCCGCCGAACTGAACGAGCAACCCAAAACGCTGTCCGACGCCGCACTGTCACTGATCGTCAACGCTGCCTGGCCCGGCAATGTCCGGCAGCTGGAGAATGCCTGTCGCTACATGATGATCATGGCAGCCGGCAATGAAATCCTGCCCAGCGACCTGCCAGCCGAGATCGGTGAATCACAACACGCCGGGGCGACAGGAAACTGGCAGGCATCACTGGAAAAATGGGTGCGCGAACAACTCCATTCCGGTCAGCAAGGTCTTTATAAACAGGCAATTCCGGAAATCGAGACGATCATGATCCAGGCCGCGCTGAGACATACCGGTGGCAAACGCCAGGAAGCCGCACAATTACTGGGCCTGGGCCGCAACACGCTCACCCGTAAAATCAAGGAACTGGGCCTGGGGGATGACTGAAGGCCATCAGCCGGTAAACGAAGCGTAGCCCGCATGTTCGACGTCATCCTGTTCGAACCGGAAATCCCACCCAATACCGGCAATATCATCCGCCTCAGCGCCAACTGCGGTTTCACGCTGCACCTGATCCATCCGTTGGGATTTTCGCTTGATGAACGTTCCCTGCGGCGAGCGGGGCTGGACTATCACGACCTGGCCCACGTCGTCCAGCATCAGGATTTCGACACCTATCTGGCAACGGCGCGCAAAGGCCGTCTTTTCGCCTGTTCAACACAAGGGGATACCGTTTACGCCACTCCGCGCTTCCGCCCGGGTGACAGTTTTCTCTTTGGACCCGAGTCACGGGGGCTTCCCGACGAGATCCGCCAGGCACCTTCGATCGACGCCACGCTGAGGATCCCAATGCGCGAACACAGCCGCAGCCTCAATCTCGCCAACAGCGTATCCGTAATCGTCTTCGAAGCCTGGCGGCAGAACGGCTTTCAGCAAGCCGGTCAATAAAATTCTGTTTTGACACTGCGGTTGAGCAGATCCGCAACCGCCTGCCTGGGAGGAAGATCCTCGTACAGTACCCGATAGACTTCCTGGCAAATGGGCATCTCGACCGCATAGCGCCTGGCGACATCCACAACGACCTCGGCAGTCTTGAACCCCTCCACCACCTGTCGGATCTCGTCGAACGACTGCTGCTGTGACTTGCCCTTGCCCAGCGCCAGACCAAACCGGCGGTTTCGAGACTGATCGTCAGTACAGGTCAACACCAGATCACCCAACCCGGAGAGCCCCATCAATGTCTCGCGACGGGCGCCCATTTTCTCGCCCAATCTGACGATTTCGGCCAATCCACGCGTGATCAGCGCCGCCCGCGCATTGGCGCCGAACCCCAAACCATCTGAAATGCCAGCCGCAATCGCCAGCACGTTCTTGATGGCGCCGCCCAATTGCACCCCCACGATGTCATCACTGCGGTATACCCGCATATTGCCACCATGAAACAGCGGCAGCAGCGCATCGGCAACATCGGCATCACTGGCCGCGAGCGTCATCGCCGTAGGCAATCCGGATGCAACTTCCCGCGCAAAGGTAGGCCCGGAAACCACTGCATAACGCGCCTGCGCGCCCAGTTCCTCGAGCACCACTTCATGCAGCAACTTGCCTGCACTGACCTCGATGCCTTTGCTGGCCCAGACCACGATGTCCTCACTGCCCAGCAACGGCTTGATACGCGACAGGAATGCCCTGAAACCCGCGGTGGGAACGACCACCAGATGGTACCGGCTCGACCGGACCGAGGCTTCCAGCGAGGGCTGGAGTTCAAGCGTGTCAGGGAAAGTGATGCCAGGCAGATAGAAAGGATTGGCCCGTTGCGCCGCCATGTCGGAAAGCTGCTGGCTGTCCCGTCCCCAGAGCAACACCTGTTTGCCGAGCCGGGCCAGTTGAATCGCCAGCGCGGTGCCCCATGAGCCCGCGCCATAGACAGCAATATCGGCTATCGACCCGCAGCTCAATGTTTTGCTTGTTCTGCGCCCTCAGTGGCAGCTTTCTTGCGCTCTTCCAATGTCTGCAGATACAACGCATCGAAGTTGATCGGCGCCAGCAGCATCTGTGGAAAACCACCCTTGACCACCAGGTCACTGATCACCTCCCGGGCGAACGGGAACAACAAGTTCGGGCAATAACTCGCCAGCAGATGATCCAGCTGATCATCGGGATAACCGGCAATAGTGAAAATACCTGCGTATTTGATCTCGACAAGGTAGGCCACGGCGCCATCGATCTTGACTGTCAACGTCAGATTGAGCTCGACCTCGTAGATGTTGTCCTGAAGCAGCCGGTGAAGGGTGTTCAGCTCGACATTGCTCTCCGGCTGGTACTGCTTGGTAAACACTTGTGGAGACGATGGCGACTCGAACGAAGCATCTTTCAGATACATCCGCTGTATATCGAATATCTGCTCGGGCTGCCCGTTTCCGGCACCCTGCTCCGGCGCCTGGTTCTCTTCTGCCATGTCGATAGTTCCAGTTAGGTTCAACGATCCGAATCCTTACTGGATCCGGACATCAGTCAAGCATGCGCCGAGGCTCAGGTGGCAACACGCTCCAGCATGGGATCGAGTTTGCCCGCCCGGTCCATCGCCGCCAGATCATCGTACCCCCCCACATGGAAATCGCCAATAAAAATCTGCGGCACGGAAGTTCGACCGGCCCGTTTTACCATGACTTCAGCTTCTCTCGGCTCCTTGTCAATGCGAATCTCCCGATAGCCGACTTTTTTCGCATTGAGCAACTGCTTGGCCCAGTTGCAATACGGGCAGAATGCCGATGTATAGACGGTGATCCCTGACTGCTTTTTCATAGATAACCCTGAACTTCGAATGTTTGACATTAACTTTTCAATGGCAGATTTGCCGACTGCCAGGCCATGATGCCGCCGGCGAGATGGGCGACATCCGTAAACCCTTGTTTTTGGAGCAACCGGCAGGCCGTGGCCGAACGAGCGCCGGAACGGCAGTAGACGATGATCTTGCGATCCTTGTTCTTTTCCAGTTCACCCAACCGCTTACCCAGATCGCTGAGTGGAATATGCCTGGCGCCATCGATCATGCCACTCGACAACTCGCGGCTTTCCCGCACATCGAGCAGCAACGGCGAATCGTGATTCATTGCCTGTACGACCTGCGCCGGCGCCAAGTCATCGAACGACTGTGTCAGCCGCTGGAACTCGGAAACGACGAGCAGGCCGGCGACGGCGACGAAGGCAGCGATCAGCAGCGGATGGCGCTGAACAAAATCCAGTATTTCGGTCATGATTGTCAGTTTGGACGACGGTGGTCTTTCCCCACCGACACATGCAAGCCAGCGCCTCAGCCGGCGCGATAACGGACTCAGCCGCAGAAAACCTCTTGCATCATGTCGATCAGGCGAAGCGTCCGAGCATCTCCCACCCGGTAATAGACACGGTTGGCATCCTTTCGGGATGCGAGAATACCCTTGTCTCTGAGAATCGCCAAGTGCTGGGATATGTTACTTTGCGAAGTACCCACGCTTTCAACGATATCCTGGACGCTAACCTCTTGATTTCCCAAAGTACAAAGAATTCTCAACCGCAGTGGATGAGACATGGCCTTGAGCGAACGGGAAGCCCTGTTGATGTCTTCCTCACGCTGCAACAGATTGTGAGGCCTCAATTCTTCATGCATTTCTTTGTTCTCGCTCAAAAACAGACTCCTCTGAAAACCCAGTATCCCGCCCGCCGGATCAAGCGATACGCAACCGGCACAGCCGTTGCGCTCACCCCGGATAGCCCGGTAGCCCCCGACGAGACATATGGGATTATAATACAATTAAATCGGAATTTTCTAACATACTGAACAAGAATGGGTTGCAGTTACCCGCAAAGTCGCAGGCAGACACCCGTATTGGCCCGGATTTTTATAATTTGACACATTTGACCGAACAATCAAATACTTTGTTCCGCAGTGTTCACGGAAAACGAGTTTTCCAGCGGGCATTACTGCTGCTGATGTTGTTGGCGCCCGTCTCTGGCCTCGCCGCGCCCGCATCCCTGGATGCCGTCAGCCAGCAATTGACCCGCATTCAGAAACAGCTCGAGCGGCTGAAAAAGACCGGCCAGATACGTAACCGGACCCTGGTCGATATTGAGAGAAAAATCCATCGGTTGGACAAACAACTGACGGCACTGTCCGCAGAAATGTTCGATATCGACAAACGAATGCGGGTCCGCAAGAAACGACAACAGCAGCTGCGGGCGCGCCAGCGAACACTGCGCCGGACGCTCGAACGACAACGACAATTACTGGCCCGACAATTGCGTTTTCAGTACAGCCAGGCCCGACGGATCCGGACCACCGCCATGCTGCGCGCGCCGTCATTGCAGCAATATGGGCGAACCCAGCGCTACTTCGACTATTTTCTGCGGGCCCGGCGCAAGGCCGTGGTGGAACTCGCACAGCGCACGACCGATGTCCATGAGGTCACCCGCAAACTGGAGAATGAATCAACGCGCCTGGCGGCACTGAAACAGCGGATGGATCAGAAAAGGCAACAACTGGCCACGATTCGGAAACAACAGCAGGCTGTTCTCGCATCGCTGACCAGACAACAGGAGAAAGACCGGAAAACCGTTGCCGAGCTGACCAGGAACCGTGCCGAGTTATCCCGCCTGCTGGCCAAGCTGCGTGAACAGGCAAAGCATTCCGGCAGTGTCGGGGACACTGGCTTCGCCCGACTGAAGGGCAAACTCGGCTGGCCCATCAACGGACGAGTCAGCAAATCCCGCTTGCCTGGCGTTACCATTCATGCCGCTGAACCTGGCCCGGTCCGGGCGATTGCACGCGGACGCGTGGCTTTCGCCGAACCGATGCGTGGCTTCGGGCGATTGGTGATCATCAACCATGGGGGTGGCTATATGAGCCTCTATGGCAACAACCAGACCTTGTCCGTGACGGCGGGACAATCTGTCGAGCAGGGGCAGACCATTGCCACAGCTGGCGCCAATCAAGCCATCTACTTCGGTATTCGCCAACGGGCTACCCCCGTCGACCCGCGCCAATGGTGCCATTGAGTCCGGAAGTGATACGCAACTGTGCGCCGACTCTCAACTTGCCCGCTTGAAATTCACATGTGCCGCCACAATTCGCGTTATAATCCGTCGATTGAAGCGCCCGGAGCCGCAGTCCAACAATCGTGCACGGGCCTTCAGACCAGTCAATGTTATGGAGCTATGAATGAATTCCAGATCTAAAATCGTATTGGGATTGATTGTCGGGATGGTCTTCGGACTACCGCTCGGCACGGTTTACACGGTAGTAGCCGACAAATCCGAGTCCTCCGCGACGCTGCAGCCGCTGCCGCTCGAGGAGCTGCGCACCTTTTCGGATGTCTACGCACGAATCAAGAACGACTATGTCGAGCCGGTCGATGACAAGGAAATGATCGAAAATGCCATTCGCGGCATGCTGTCGGGGCTCGACCCGCATTCCACCTATCTGGACAAGGATGAATTTCGCGACCTGCAGATCGGCACCACCGGAGAATTCGGCGGGCTCGGCATCGAAGTCGGCATGGAAGACGGTTTCGTCAAGGTCATTGCTCCCATCGACGATACACCGGCGCAGAAGGCCGGGATCAAGGCAGGCGACCTGATCATCCGACTCGATGACAAACCGGTCAAAGGCATGACGCTGAGTGAGGCAGTGGACCTCATGCGCGGCAAGCGTGGAACCGATATCACCCTGACGATCATTCGCAAGGGCGAGGAAAAACCGCTGAAGATCACCGTGACTCGGGATGTCATCCATGTAAAAAGCGTCAAGAGCCGCATGCTGGATGACGGCCTCGGCTACCTGCGAATCTCGACCTTCCAGTCCAAGACCGCGGAATCGCTGAGAAAAGCCATCAAGGCACTGATCAAGAAAAACGGCGGGCCGCTGAAAGGCGCCATTCTCGACCTGCGCAACAATCCCGGTGGCGTACTGACCGGCGCGGTCGGGGTATCGGACACCTTCCTGAATGACGGACTGATCGTCTATACCGAAGGTCGTGTACCCGACTCCCAGTTACGCTACGACGCCACACCGGGCGACATGCTCAATGGCACACCACTGATCGTGCTGGTCAATTCCGGTTCCGCCTCGGCTTCGGAAATCGTTGCTGGCGCGCTGCAGGATCAGAAACGCGCCATCATCGTTGGCACCGACAAGACCTTCGGCAAGGGTTCGGTACAAACGATTCTGCCACTGAAAGGCGACGCTGCGCTGAAACTGACGACCGCACGGTATTACACACCGTCGGGACGCTCGATCCAGGCAGACGGTATCCATCCCGACATCCTGCTCGAACCACTGGAAATCAAGAAAAAGAAAAACCGCGAGTTCGATCCGATCAAGGAAGCCAACCTTTCCGGACACCTGAAAGGTATTCTCGAGAAAGAAGCCGAGGAAGCCCGCAAGCGTGAACGGGAAAAGGCGAAGAAAGAAGGCAAATCGGTCGAGCTTGGCAAAGATGGCGAAACGCCGTTGTACAAGGAAGACTTCGTCCTCTATCAAACGCTCAACCTGTTGAAAGGACTGGTTTTGCTACAGGGCGAGAAGGGCTGATCGTTCGACGCGCCGTGATGCCATCGTAAACCCGACAACCCTGGCTGGACTCCGGCCAGGGTTTTTTTATGACCTCCGTCATCATGCACATCACCTCATCTCCAATCGGCCAACGGACAACCCGGAGCGCGAGCCGTATTTCCGACCTCTGGCACCATGCCGTGATAACCGGCTTGCTGCTGCTTGGCGCACTGGCGCCTTCCGGCGTGCTGGCAGACAAGATCGCCATCATCATCGATGACATTGGCTACAGCCTCACCGAAGGCAAAGCCGCCATCCAGCTCGCACCAGAGATCGCGATCAGCCTGCTGCCAGCGGCACCTTATGCTGCCCAGCTGTCAGATCTGGCGATCGAGCATGGCAATGAAACCATGCTGCACCTTCCCATGCAGGCCATGACACATCGCAAACCGGCGGAACCCCATCAACTCACGCTGGCAATGACCGAAGAGGAATTCAAGCACCAGATACGCCTGGATCTGGATGCTTTCCCACTGGTCACGGGCGTCAACAACCACATGGGCAGCCTGCTGACCCAGCACCCGGGGCACATGGCATGGCTGATGGAAGTACTCGATGAGCATCCTGGCATGTTCTTCATCGACAGCCGGACCTATTACAAAACCGTCGCCGCCAAAACCGCCGGGGAATACGCTATCCCGCATGCCAGCCGCGATGTATTCCTCGACCCCGGCCAGGGCGGCGCCCAGGTCGTCCACGAACAACTGAAAACGCTGCTGAAAATCGCTGCCGACAAAGGCTTCGCACTTGCCATCGGCCACCCACACCCTGCTACAATCCAGGCATTGAGACAGTTCATCGCACGGCTGCCTGGCAGCGACCACGAACTCGTGCCGGTCAGTCAATATGTCCAGGAACAGGAGTCGCAACCATGCCCAGAGTGCTCGTCCCCCTTGCTCAAGGTTGTGAAGAACTCGAAGCAGTCACCATAATCGACCTGCTCAGGCGCGCCGGCATCGAAGTCGTCACCGCCGGACTCGACGACAAACCCGTCGTCGCTTCGAGAAAAACCGTCCTGCTGCCCGACACCACGCTGGATCAAATCATCGACCAGACCTTCGACATGATCGTATTGCCCGGTGGTCTGCCGGGTGCAGACAATCTGCGCGACGACCCACGAATCATCGACCTGCTGCGACGGCACCATCAATCAGGCCATTTCGTCGGCGCCATCTGTGCCGCACCCAAGGTACTGGCACAAGCCGGTCTGCTGGAAGGACACACCGCCACCAGCTATCCCGGCACACTCGATGCGCTCGGCGAAACCTCGATACGAATCTCGAACGACCCGGTCGTGGTCGATGACCGGATCGTGACCTCTCGCGGCCCCGGCACTGCCATGGACTTCGCGCTGACCCTCATCGAAAAACTGCTGTCTCCCGAAAAGCGCGCCGAAGTCGAAACACCGCTGTGCCGCACCTGACCTTGCACCACCCAACCACTGCTGCCATGCCATGAATGGCCGGTGGCTACGGAGTGTAGAGGTCGCAAGCCCCACCCCAACACCACAAACGTGACCCAGCTCTGAACGCCATCGTCTCGCACGGCCGCTTGCTTGAACTTTCCGCGATGACTGCAATATAGTCGCATCGCTCGCCTGGGGCCGCTGCCACGATCCGGCATTGCAACCCACCGTATCGACTGACGGACAGCCAGGCGCTGAGACGACAAGAACAACAATAAAGGAGAACAACCATGTCCACGTCCCCAGCCGCATCGGCCACAGCCTTCTACGACCACCTCGACCCGATCTGCCATGCCGGATTGAGCAACAGTTACAACCCCGGCACAAAGATGTTCGATCTCCAGCTCATGGACAAAAGCTGGCAGTCCACGCATGATTTCTACCCCACCGAGGCGCTCACCAGCACAGCCATCTGCCTGCTGGGCATCTCCAGAGCAGGTATCGATGCCCGCCTGCTGGATATTCCGGTTCAGGAAACCCTGGAGCACCTCTATGCCGAATACCGCAAACTCGGATATCGGGGCGGATTCGGTCTGGTCGTATGGGCAAACGCAGTGCATGACGGGCTGGACATCGACACGCTCCAATTCCGCTGTGGCGCTTCGCTGGACAAGATCGAAAACTGGGCGGCATCGATCACCACCATGGAAGCCGCCTGGCTGGCATCCGGCCTGGCACATGAATATCACCGGCGGCCCAGCGAATATACGCGAAAACTGCTCCAGGCCGTGATCGATGAACTGATCCACAACCGCTTCCAGGCCAATACATCCGTCGTCAGCCATGCCGGTACCAAGGCAAGCCCGAGCCACAGATTGCGGCGCTGGATCGCCAACTTTGCCGATCAGGTATACACCATCCAGGCACTGGCTTTCGCCGCCAAGGTCATCGACAACCACGAAGCACTCGAAGTTGCCGAGAAAATCGCTGACAAAATGGTTGCGCTGCAAGGAGACCTGGGACAATGGTGGTGGCACTACGATGCCCGCAGCGGCAACGTCGCCCAACACTATTCCGTCTACTCGGTGCATCAACACGGCATGGCGCCGATGGCGCTTTCGGCAGTCACTGCCGCAGGTGGCAAGGACTACAGCCAGGCCAAGGCACTGAGCCGTCGCTGGCTGACCAACAATGAGCTGGATCTCGACCTGATCGACGAGAAAGTCAAAACCATCTGGCGCAGCATCGAATATGCTGACAACCGCATCGACCAGGTCAGCCGCAAAGCCCGCTCATTGCTGGGGCTGGCCCAATCCTCGGCACAAAGCACTCCACAGCTGGCGCTGAACCATGAGACCCGTCCCTACGAATGGGCCTGGTGCCTCTATGCCGGCGCGATCGAGAGGAATCTGGATACCAACCTGAATATCGTCTAGGGCCGCGCCATGAAACGTATCGAATTCATGGGCGCGCCTTTCGACGCGGTCAGCATGGAGGAATCCGTCCAACGGATTCTGGACTGGGCCAACAACGCCGGCCCCGGTCGAACCGTCATCACGCTCAACGCCGGACTGCTGATGGGTATGAAGCAAGATCCCGCGCTGCGTGAAGCCTGTCTGAACGGTGACCTGATCCTGGCCGATGGCAAACCGGTCGTGCTGGCATCGCGCCTGCTGGGTAACCCGATCGGCGAGCGGGTGGCCGGTGTGGACCTGATGATCAACACCCTGGCTGCCGGCAGCCAGCAAGGACTCAAAGTCTACTTTCTCGGTGCCCGTCAGTCGGTGCTCGACCAGTTGCACGAGGTTATTGCGCAGCGCTTTCCCGGCATTGAGATCGTTGGCAGCCGCAACGGTTATTTCAGCGAGGCCGAACATGCCGACATCATTGCCGATATCAACGCCAGTGGTGCACAGATCCTGTACATCGGCATGCCCTCTCCGTTCAAGGAAACCTGGGGCGAAAAGCACCGTCAGGCACTGCAGGTACCGGTCATTTTCGGCGTAGGCGGCAGTTTCGACGTATTGGCAGGCAAAATCAAACGCGCCCCGGTCTGGCTACAGGAACTGTGCCTGGAATGGGCCTGGCGACTGGCGATGGAACCCCGCAAGATGTGGAAACGCTATCTCGTCACCAATACCGCCTTTCTCATCGAGCTGGCGCGACTACTCGTCACCCGCCGCCCTACCCAAAGCCATGCTGATGAAGCGCTGAAGCCGGACTCGGCAACCTTGACGTCCCGACACTGAACAACAACGAGACAACCATGCAATATTCTATAAAACCTCTGAAACAGCGCCCTTATGCCGCTGCACTGCTGAGCGCCATGGGGCTGGTATTGGTCCTGATGCCCGGCACCCAAGGCCTGGCAGCAGCAACGCTCGGCCCCAATCATGCGCCCAGCTTTCAGGCTGGCCCCGACATCACGGTATGCAAGAACGCCGGCGCACAATCCATTCCCAACTGGGCGACCCAAATCACCGATGGTGATAACGGCCGGCAAACAATCGAATTCATCACCGAATCCGATAATACCGAACTGTTTGGTACGCTGCTCGGCGCCGGTGGGCAACCCGCGATCAGCCCTGATGGAAGCCTGTATTTTCGCCCGGCGCTGGATGCCGCAGGCACTGCCCATGTCAGCGTCAGACTCGAAGATGACGGCGCCCAGTCGAGCGATGGCCCGATCACCACGGAACCACAATATTTCTCCATCACCGTGGATGCCCAGTGCGATGGTGGCGCCGGCGAACTGTTCACAGCCGATCAATTCGACTATGACTTCGGCCTGGCCGCTGCTGGCGATGTACCGCTGCAGGGACTTCAGGTACTGGACAACGGGCTGTATGCACAGCCGTGGCATTTCACCCTGATCAATCGGGGGGAAACCGTTGACCAACCCCTGACACTCGAGCTGCAACTGGCTGGTCATGAACAAGTCGTCGAATCCGATCCGCGCTGCGAAGGTGATGCGGTCAGCGGCGCCTATGAGTGCCAATTCGATACCCTGCCCAGTGGCGAAACGACGCTCGAGTTTCAAGTGGCAGGCCAGGAAGGCGTGACCGCGACTGCGGGATTGACGCCTTCCAGTGAGCCGGGCCGAACGCAACAGACCACCACGCGCCATCGTCGCCATGGTGGTGGATCGATAGGTTTATCGATGCTGGCCTTGTTGTTGCTGGCAAGGCGCCGGGATAAGCCGTCGCTGGGGTAAAAACTGTGTGCGTTTGCACGTGCAAGATTTTACCAAAGTGGTGACCCGAGTCGTTACAGCAACACTTTTTCGAGCCCGCCATCTCGGGTGCGTTCGACGAATCGGGTTTGCCAGCCCTCGCCCAACAGGGTGTTGGCCAGCTCCACGACGATATATTCCGCTTCCAGGCCGGTGTCGTCGCGATAACGCGCCAACCCCTGTTGGCAGGCCGGGCAGGTAGTCAGAATTTTGTCACCGGCCTTCATAGCCATTTTCTGCATGCCATCACGCAGCACTTCCTGTTTGCGGAAACGCACCTGGCTGGCGATATCCGGCCGGCTGACCGCGAAGGTTCCGGCCTCGCCGCAGCAACGATCGGACAATGCCACATCCGCACCCAGCAGCGATTCCGCCAGCTCCACGGGATCGACCGTCTTGATCGGTGTATGACAGGGATCATGATACAGATACTTGCGCCCTGAAACGCCGTCGATGGCGATTTGCTTCTCGGCCAGGAATTCATGGATATCCAGCAGGCGGCAGCCGGGGAATATTCTTTCAAACTCATATTGCAGCAACTGGTCCATGCAGGTTCCGCAAGAGACGATGACAGTCTGGATATCCAGATAGTTGAGCGTGGTCGCGATGCGATGGAACAACACCCGGTTCTCGGTGGAAATCGCGCGACCCTTGCGTGCATCGCCACCTGCCGTTTGTGGATAGCCACAACAGAGATAGCCCGGTGGCAAAACAGTCTGGACACCGGCATGGGAAAGCATTGCCAGCGTCGCAAGCCCCACTTGGCTGAACAGCCTTTCGGAACCGCATCCGGGAAAATAGAAGACCGCTTCGCCCCTTTCGTCGCATTTGTCAGGATCACGCAGGATGGGCACATGCGTATCGCCCTCGATGTCGAGCAGGGCGCGCATGGTCTTGCTGGGTAGATCGGCGGGCATCGGCTTGCGTACGAAATGCACCACCTGCTCGGTCAGGCGCGGTTTGCCACTGGTGGCTGCTGGTCGTGAGTCCCGCTTGAGCAGTCCCGCCTTGCGGAACAGCGTATGCCCAAGCCGCTGCGCCTGATAGCCCCACTCGATCATGCCTTTGCGCATCGCCCGGATTTGGGTCGGATCCTTGGTATTGAGGAAAGCCATCGACGCCGCAGCGACCACACTGCTGCGTCGCTGGTCGCGCTGTTTCAGAATGTCGCGCAGATGCACCGTCACCTCACCAAAATCGATATCGACCGGGCAAGGCGTCAGACATCGGTGGCAAACGGTACAATGATCGGCGATATCGTTCATTTCCTCGAAGTGCTGGATCGAGATACCCCGTCGGGTCTGCTCTTCATAGAGAAAGGCCTCGATCATCAGCCCGGTCGCCAGAATCTTGTTGCGCGGTGAATACAGCAAATTGGCGCGCGGCACATGCGTGGTACAAACCGGCTTGCATTTACCGCAACGCAGGCAGTGGCGAATCTCGTCATTGAGCTTGCCAAGCGCGCTGTCTTCCAGAATCAGGGCTTCTTGCTGTACCAGCCGCAACGATGGCGTATAGGCATCCTCCAGCCCGGAACCTGGCAACAACTTGCCGCGATTGAAATGGCCTTGTGGATCGACCTGCTGCTTGTAGCGCACGAAAGCCTCGATCTGCGACTGATCGAGGTACTGGAACTTGGTCAGTCCAATCCCATGCTCACCGGAGATGACCCCACCAAGCCGAAGTGCCAGCGCCATGACCTGATCGACGACCTTCTCGGCTTCGTTGAGCATGTCATAGTCGTTCGAATGAACCGGGATATTGGTATGCACGTTGCCATCCCCGGCATGCATGTGCAGCGCCACGAACAGCCGGCTCGACCGGACGGTTCGATGAATCTCGCTCAGCCGTTCACGCAGCAGATCGAAATCATGACCGGCGAACAGAGATTCGAGCGGCTCGCCCACTTCACGCTTCCAGGAAATGCGTAACTGCCGCCGCAACAGCAGATGGATGATCCGATCCTCGGGACGCAAGGCTGCGCTGGCGTCGGCATCCAGCAATTCCGGATGTGCTCCGGCCGGCGCCTCGCGTGCATCGAGAATGGACTGCCAGCGTTGTTCGACCTGCCCCAGCAAGGCCCTGGCAGCGTCGAGTTTCGATTCGACCAAACGGCGTTTGGCCTCATCCAGTGTCCGGGGATCCGTCACCAGCGTCGCCACGGGCGCCTGCAGACAATCACGCACCGCAGCCACGATTTGCAGCTTATTGCGAATCGACTGTTCGATATTGATGCGCTCGATTCCCTCGGTGTATTCCGCCAGATGATCGAGCGGAATCACCACATCTTCATTGATCTTGAAAGCATTGGTATGCGCTGCAATGGCGGCGGTACGCGCCCGGTCGCGCCAGAACTGCTGCCGTGTCGCTGCGCTGGCGGCGATGAATCCCCGCCCCTGGCGCGCCTCGGCAAGCCTGACCACGGCTTCTGCCGCGTGCTGAACCGCGTCGTCCTCCTCGCCAGCGATATCGGCGATCAGCACCATTTTCGGCAGGCCCGCAACCGCCTGCTTGGGCATATAGTTGACCGCCTTGACATAGCGCTCATCGAGGTGCTCGAGCCCAGACAAGACCACATCGGGATCGGCTTCCAGACGATCCCGAATCTCGACGATCGCCGGCGTCGCTTGCCGCAGATCATCACCATAGAACTCCAAACAGACGGTGCGCACCGCCTTGGGCATGCGGTGCAGGATGAACTCGGCCGAAGTGATCAACCCGTCGCAACCCTCCTTTTGCACACCAGGCAAACCGCCCAGAAACTTGTCGGTTACATCCTTGCCCAGACCGGCCTTGCGGAAAGCCGAGCCGGGAAAGCTGAGTATCTCCGGCTCCCCTGCCCGGGTAACGCCATCTTCAGCGTAGCGCGTCACCCGAAAGCGGACGGTTTCCTGATCGTGAATCTTGCCGAGGTTGTGATCCAGGCGTTCCACCACCAGCCATTGCGCATCCGGCGTCACCATCTTCCACGAGGCCAGATTGTCCAGTGTGGTGCCCCACAACACCGCTTTCTTGCCGCCGGCGTTCATGGCGACATTGCCGCCGATGGTGGAAGCATCCTGCGAAGTGGGATCGACGGCGAACACATAGCCACTGGCTTCAGCCCGCTCCGACACTCGCCGCGTCACCACACCGGCCCCGGCGCGCAGGGTCGGCACCGGCTTTTCCAAACCCGGCAGCGTCTTCATTTGCACCTCGCCGAGCGTTTCCAGCTTTTCGGTATTGATCACCGCGCTCATCTCGTCGAGTGGCACCGCCCCGCCGGTATAACCCGTACCGCCACCGCGTGGAATGACCGTCAGACCATTGTCGATACAGCAGCGCACCAGCGGCGCGACCTCCGCTTCACTGTCCGGCGTCAATACCACCAGCGGCAATGCCACCCGCCAATCGGTGGCATCGGTGACATGAGAGACCCGCGCCAGCCCACCGAAGTCGATATTGTCCTGGCGGGTAACGGCGCCGAGCGCCTTGCGTAGCCGCTGCTGCAAACGTCGGCGACGTGGGAACCACTGTTCGAAGGCATCGACCGCAGCACAGGCCGCGGCTGCCAGCCGCAAGGCATCAGCATTGTCGTTGGCACGCGCCTCGATCTGCCGCAAACGGTGCCGCATAGCTTCCACCAGTGCTTTCAGGCGACGCGGATTTTCCAGCAAATCGGTCTGGATATAAGGGTTGCGATTGACCACCCAAAGATCGCCCAGCACCTCGAACAGCATTCTGGCGGAAATACCCGTGTTACGTTGACTGCGAAGCGTTTCGAGCACGTCCCACAGCTCCGGGCCAAGCAGCCGGATCACGATTTCGCGATCGGAAAAAGAGGTGTAGTTGTAAGGAATCTCGCGAATGCGAACTGGCGAGGCAGTCATGACAGCAGGTGACGAGTCAGCGGAGGCGGATCATAGCACACCTCCCACCACGGCTAGCCCGG
>CAZTJP010000013.1:0-18979 GCA_964613895.1 uncultured Thiotrichales bacterium
ATAATGTTTTCCTCCTTATGGAAACAATGGGTGGTGATCGGTGGTGATTATTTGTCCTCGGCATCGAGCATTTTCTGTGCCTGCGGCGCGGTGAAGAAATTGGATCGGAAGTCCGGATTTCTCCAGTCAGGATGATCTGCCAGCAGGGATTTTGGAGGTCTTAGTCTGGAGACGAAATCGGCCAGGATGGAGAGGTCGCGAAAACTGAAATGATGGATTTGCTTGACCATTTTTTTATCGGCATTCCGGCGTTTTCCGGTCTTGATCCATTCGAGTTGACGCAGCAGATACTGAAAGTGTTGCCCCTGGATGCGGGGATAGAAGTCCTCGGCGTTTCCCTCTCCGTTTTTGCCATGACACTTCTTGCAATTGTGCATGTACAGCTGTTCGGCTTCGGCCAGGTCGAAGCCAGGTCCGACCTCGTTGTTGGGCACCATCGGCAGCCGTGAGACATAGGCGGTCAGATCGGCCAGTGCCTGGGGGCCCTGGGCGAATGCCCGCTCGGAAAACGGAAACATGGTCGGGTTGTCTCGATTGCCGTCGTGGATGTCTGCGAGTTGTTTGAGGATGACGCTTTGATGCTGACCGGCGATTTGCGGGAAATGGCCGTCGGGAGTGCCCCAACCTTCGGGGGTGTGGCACAGCGCGCAGTTGCGATAGAGCTGTTTGCCATGTTCTAGCCTGGGCTTGAGCGCCAGTGCTTCCTTGACGATCTTGTCGAGATGACTGGGTTCAGCCAGCAACGGGACGCTGTGAACCACTGCAGCAATGCAGGTCGCGGCAAGCCATTTGAGGGGGCGGCGGCATTTTGAATCTGGTTTCATGGTGTTGCTATGCTATCGGTATTGTTTTCCCGGCTTTTTTTCACAGTGAAGTGCCATGGCAAACTCCACCACGGGTGATGAAGGGGGCCGGGGAATACGAAAAGTGATCCTCGAATACCGAAAACTCTAGCAAGCCGGCTGGATCAGATCAATCAAATTTCCCCCCAGCCGGTTGATGTGCGGCGGGTTATGTCGCCTTGAGCAGCCGTGACAGGTCGCTGTATTCCTCCAACCCCTGTTCCTGCAGGTGAGTCAGCAGGAAATCCTCGGCTTGCCTGAGCATACGCTCCACAGTTTCGACATCGGTATCCAGGATATCTTTCGCAATTTGCCGGGGAGACAGGGATTCCCGGTAAGTCAGCAACAGCACGCGCCGCCAGCGGATCGGCATGGAAGCCATCAGCCGATAGGAGGTCGCGATCGCCTGTTCTTCTTCTGTCAGTTCGGTGTCGCCGCTGGTTGGCGTGGGCACCAGGTCTTCGACGTGCAGGACTTCGTCGGGCTGGAAAAACTCTTCGAATTCTTCCTCGACCATGTCTTCCGCCTGATCCATGGCATCCTCGGGCGCGGTCGATTCGAGCGATACCTCGTTTTCATGCGCCTTGTTGCTGGCGATCTCACGCTCCAGGATCTGGTGTGCCTGTTTGAGCATTTCGGGGTAGAGCGATTTTTCATCGTGATCGAGCTCGTCCCAGCGGGCCTGGAGTTCCAGGAAGACTTCATCACGAACCTCGGAAATCCTGGGGTAGGTTTCCTGAAGGTCGCCATTGGCGCGCAGATAGGTCATTTCGTGTCGCAGCCAGGATTCCAGGCGTGGCATCAGGCTGGCGAGGGTGGTTTCCGCCGGGGCGGCGGCGACCTGCAAGTCGTTGACGGCTGCTTTCAGGCGCTTGAGCTTGCTGCGCCGTTGCTTGCGTTTCCAGGCTTCCCGGCCACTGACCAGGGCATGGTGGCGCTCAGCCTGGCGCGAAAGTTCCTCTACGGCTTTTTGCAGCGCTGTACGGATGTTTTCGTCGGTTGCATGCGCCACGAGGATTTTTTTTGGCGGCACATGCAGACGCATGACGACGCGATAATCGAGTTTTTCGTGTTCCACTGTCACATGCAATCGCCGTTCGGACGCCTTGAATGCGCGCAGATGGGGCTCGAGATGGCGGTCCGCCAGCTCGCGGATAAAGGCGCGGGTGGAGTCGTAGGCGTCGCGGTTGATGTTTCTCTGGGTCAGTTCGATTTTCATGATTGTTCACTCCTTGTTCGATAGTGACAGCTTACCGTGTCGGCATACCACTTGGTAGCTATCGACAGGGTTTGTGCTGGCCGGGAATAGCCCGGCCAGTCACAATGGCGCCGCTTATTGAGCCTTCTTGGCCGGCTCTTTTTCCTGCGGTTGGGACTCCTTGCCAATCAGGCTGTGGAAGGCGGACTTGATTCGGGCATAGAGTTGCTCGACCTTGTTGGCGCCTTCCACCTCTTTCTCCAGCGCCGTGATCTGCTGTTCGAGATCAGCATATTCCTTGGCATGCTTGTCGGTGTAGCCCAGCAGTTCAGCCAGTTTGAGCTGCGCTTGAGCGGATTCGAGGTATTTGCGAACCTTGGCTTTGTCTTTTTCCTTGTCCATTTGCGACGCCTCCAGCAGCAAGGCCTCCGCGCGCACCAGTCCGAGCGGAATGATCGACGCCTTGGTCACCAGCGTGGAAAACGCCTGATTGAGCACGTTGAGCGCTGCCTTTTGCTTGCCATCGATCAACAGCTTGGTGGCCTTTTTGACAGCTGCGGGATAGGTTGCCATTGGCAGATAGGTGGTCGCTGTCACCATTTCGTCCCGCATCGGGGCGAGCATCTCCCGGGCCAGCTGGACTTTGTGTTTTTTCAATAGTTCGATAGTCGTCTTGATGCCTTTCTCCACCTCATCGGGTGTATTGAGCATTTCCGCCACCGAAACCCCCGAGTAGATCGGCACCATGCCCAGTTCCGGATTGGCTTCCAGCGCCACATCGAATTTTCCGGTGGCAGCTTGCAAGGCTTCGATGGCTGCCTTGTCCTTGTTCTGCTCGATCAGCGTGGCAGCCTGCTTGATCTTTTCGAAGGCGCCGAAAACGCTTTCATTGATGATTTCGAGCTTTTTGTTCTGGACTTGCTTCTGGCTTTCAATGGCCTTGTCAGTCGCAGCTTGCTGATCCTTGGGTAGTGGCTGTAACTGAGTGCTTGCCTCAGCCTGGGTTGCATCAGACGGTGCTTCAGCCAGTACCCACGGGCTGCTCGCCAGCAGGCTGGTGAGCAAGATGGTTTCGAACAGTTTGGTTTTACGCATCATAGTATCTCCTTGATGATTTCTAAGGTTCAGATAGCCTGTTGAATCATGGATCTGTGAAACGTCCGGAACGGGGGACTCCCGCTCCGGACAGGACAGGTGACAAAGACGGGTCAGCCGTCGACTTCCTCGAATTCGGCATCGACGACGTCTTCATCACCAGCCGATTCGCTCCCCTTGCCAGCCGCCGTTTGCGCACCTTCAGCGTGTGCCTGGCTGCCAGCCTGGAGCATGGCGCTGGAAGCGGTCTGGAGTGCCTCCATGCGTCGCTCGATCTCGGATTTGTCCTCGCCCTTGATGGCGTGCTGCAAATCTTCGATGGCAGCGCGAACCTTTTGTTGTTCGGCTTCCGCCACCTTGTCGCCAAGATCCTTGAGCGATGTTTCGGTCACATGGATCAGTTGATCCGCCTGGTTGCGCGCTTCCACCAGCTCGCGCTTGCGCCGATCCTCGTCGGCATGTTGCTCCGCATCGCGGACCATGCGCTCGATTTCCGCTTCCGACAGGCCGCTGGATGCCTTGATCTCGATGGCCTGCTCCTTGCCGGTTGCCTTGTCCCTGGCCGACACCTTGAGAATACCGTTGGCATCGATGTCGAAGGTGACTTCGATCTGCGGTGTACCACGCGGCGCCGGCGGAATATCCGTCAGGTTGAACTGGCCGAGTGACTTGTTGTCGGCTGCCATTTCCCGTTCACCCTGCAAGACGTGGACTGTGACCGCGGACTGATTGTCTTCAGCGGTCGAGAAGGTTTCCGAAGCCTTTGTCGGAATGGTGGTGTTCTTCTCGATCAGCTTGGTCATCACGCCGCCCAGCGTTTCGATGCCAAGTGACAGCGGTGTGACATCGAGCAGCAGGACGTCGTTGATATCGCCCGCCAGCACCGCTGCCTGAATAGCGGCGCCCATGGCGACAGCTTCATCCGGATTGACATCCTTGCGTGGCTCTTTGCCAAAGAACGCCTTGACAGCCTGCTGGACTTTCGGCATCCGGGTTTGTCCACCGACCAGGATGACGTCGCTGATGTCGTGCTTGTTCAGGCCGGCGTCGGCCAGCGCCTGCTTGCAGGGCTCGAGCGTCTTCTCGATCAGGTCTTCCACCAGTGCTTCGAGTTTGGCCCTTGTCACCTTGACATTGAGGTGTTTCGGCCCCGAAGCATCCGCTGTGACATACGGCAGGTTGACCTCGGTCTGCTGCGAGGAGGACAGCTCGATCTTGGCTTTTTCTGCCGCCTCCTTCAGGCGTTGCAACGCCAACGGATCGTTATGCAGGTCGACACCGCTGTCCTTCTTGAATTCATCCGCCAGATAGTCGATCAGGCGCATGTCGAAGTCTTCGCCACCCAGAAAGGTGTCTCCGTGCGTGGCCAGCACTTCGAATTGTTTTTCACCATCGACATCGGCGATTTCGATGATCGAAACGTCGAAGGTGCCACCACCGAGGTCGTAGACCACCACTTTCTGATCGGACTGCTTGTTCTTGTCCAGTCCATAGGCCAGCGCGGCTGCGGTGGGCTCATTGATGATGCGCTTGACTTCCAGTCCCGCGATCCGGCCGGCGTCCTTGGTGGCCTGGCGCTGGGAATCATTGAAATAGGCCGGCACGGTGATGACTGCCTCGGTGACTTTTTCACCCAGATAGGCTTCCGCGTCCTTTTTCAATTTCATCAATATCTGCGCCGAGACTTCCTGGGGTGACAGTTTCCTGCCTTCCACTTCGACCCAGGCATCGCCATTGTCGGCTTTGATGATTTTGTAAGGCACGAGTTCGATGTCTTTTTGTACAGCATCTTCTTCATAGCGCCGGCCGATCAGGCGCTTGATCGCAAATAACGTGTTATGCGGATTGGTGACCGCCTGACGCTTGGCCGGCTGGCCGACCAGCGTTTCATTGTCTGTATAGGCAACCACCGACGGTGTGGTGCGGTTGCCTTCCGCGTTTTCGATGACTCTGGGTTTGTCCCCCTCCATGATGGCGACGCAGGAGTTGGTGGTACCCAGGTCGATTCCGATGACTTTTCCCATGGTGTTGATACCTCGTTCTGTTCAATCAGTAAGCCGTGCCGAAATGGGGATCGACGTCGTGCCGCAGGCGCGGCAGCTGAGCGAGCAGATGAATGGTGAACAGCGGTCCGTAGGGAAACAGCCTGTACAGATGCTTCTTGCCTCCCTTGTCGGCGAAAGCCTTCAGCAAGATGCGATAGACGCGATAGGCATTGGTTGCCTCGCGTGCACTCAACTTGCCATATGGGCAATGTTCGGGCTCGACTTGATCCAGCGGGTTCTCGCATTGATCGTCATAGCTACAGTCCACATATTTCCAGTAGGCCTGCTGGCTGACGTAGCCGGGATCATTCGCTTCACAACAGTTGACATAAAAGTCCAGAAGGAAGTTAATCACTTCCCAGTGCTCATCGGTGAGCTCGATGTCGACTTCCCTGGCGTTGTTGCGAATCCGCTCGATCAGTTCTTCCCTGGGCGTGTCGCGAACGATGGCCGAGGGCGGATAATCCGCCGGCGGCAGAATGACAGGCGACAGCTTGCTGAGAATATCGGTCAGTTTGGCTTGCTCGGTACTCATCGTCAGTTCTCCATTTCGTGCGTTCGTTTTCATGTCACGAACGATACTGACTGAACCCCCCGAGGTTCTGTCATTCAAGTGACATAGCGATACATTCGATGATGTGGATAGCCGTAGTTGCCTGAGAGTCGGGCGAGGAGAGAACACATTGCTGGAACATTCGTTATTCGTGAGTCTGCTGGGGTTGATCCTTGGCGCGACCGCCCTGGTTGCCCTATGTCACCGTTTCGGGCTGACCTCCATCGTCGGTTATCTGGCTGCCGGGCTGCTGCTGGGGCCCTACGCCCTGGGTCTGTTGCAGGAATCGTCGAATATCGAGTTGCTGGCCGAGATCGGTGTGGTGCTGCTGATGTTCACCATTGGACTGGAATTTTCCTTGCCACGACTATTGGCCTCGAAACGGCTGGTATTGGGCCTGGGCGGCGCCCAAATGGCCGTCGGGATGTTGGTTTTTGCGGGTGGTTTTCACTGGGCCGGGTTGAGCTGGTCGATGGCGATCGTGTTGGGCGGTGCATTCACGATGTCATCCACGGCCATCGAGCTCAAGCAACTCGCCGAGCAGGGTGAACTGGAACAGCCGCACGGACGCATTGCGGTAGGCGTGCTGCTGTTCCAGGACCTGGCCGCCGTGGCGTTTCTGGTGTTGACGCCGATGCTGACCGGCGGCAGCGGGACAGTGGCGGATTTCTGGCGGGTTCTGCTGCAAGCGATCGCGGTGTTCGTGGTGTTGGCGCTGTCGGGCCGCTTTTTGTTGCCCCGTATTTTGCACTGGGTGGCAGAGACTCATTCACTCGAATTGTTCATGCTGGCTGTGCTGGCCATGGCGTTGAGTGCAGCCGGGCTTTCACTGCTCGCAGGGCTGTCGGCGACGCTGGGCGCTTTCATGGCCGGCATGATGCTGGGAGAAACGCACTTCCGGCACCAGATCGAAGCGGATATACGACCCTTTCGGGATCTGATGCTGGGAATCTTTTTCATCAGCATCGGTATGCAACTGGATCCAGCCGTGTTACGTCATGAGCCGGGACTGATTGCGCTGGTCGTGGTCGGTGCGATGGTCATCAAGGGGGCACTCACCGCTGCTGTCTTCCGAATGCTCGGCACACCCGCGCATACTGCCTTGCGCGCGGCCATCGTACTGGCTCAGGGCGGCGAGTTTGGTTTATTGCTGGTGGCGCAGATCATTACTTTTGGTACTGAGGAAAGCCGTTATCTCCAGCCTGTGCTCGCGGGTCTGATCATCAGCATGCTGCTGGCTACCGTGCTGCTGCGGTTCAATGAGGTGATGGCCGGCAAGTTGTTGGGCAAGCAGGCATCCGGCCGCGGGCGGGTGGAGCCCGTCAACCAGGCCGATGAGTTTGAAGATTTTGTCGACCATGTGATCATTTGTGGCTATGATCGACTCGGACAAGGCGTTGCCAGGATCCTGGCGGAAAACAATCTCGCCACCCTGGGCATCGACCGGGATCCCCATCGTGTGCTCGAGTTACGCGAAAAAGGCGAGACGGTGCTGTTTGGTGATGCCGCCAACCCCACATTGTTGCAGCTGGCGCGGATCGACAAGGCCAGGGCCGTGGCGGTAACGATCGATGATCCGGTGGTCGCGGACGGGATTCTGGCGCAGATCAAGCGTTTGAATCCGGACATGCCCGTGGTGCTCCATTGTGCCGAAGTCTGTACCGGCCGGGAAATGCGGGAGCGCAGTGTCTATCTGTTCGACAGCCTGATGGAGAGCAGTTTGATGTTCGCCCGTCAGTTACTGGTCGTGTGCGGCGTGACATCCGAAGAGACAGCCAGGGTCGTCGATCAGGTACGCGCTCACGATTACGAAGAATTCAGAGAGGAGTGAGCCCGTACCATGAAAAAAGACGATGCTATCCGGAATCGCGAAAGTCGTCCTTCCTACATGACCGAATACTGGCCGGTCATGACGTTCTACGAGCGCTTCGAGCATATCGTCGCGCTGATCCTGAGTGTGATCATCAGCCTGATCGTGGTGGCCGCGTTACTCCAATTGGTCAGAGAGGTTGCCAAGCTGTTGCTTCATGGCATGCTCAACCCGTTGGATCATCAAGTGTTCCAGGCGGTCTTCGGCATGATCATGACATTGCTGATCGCGATGGAGTTCAAGCATTCCATTCTCAAGGTTGTCAACCGGGATGAGCATATCGTCCAGGCGCGGGCTATCATTCTCATCGCCTTGTTGGCGCTGGGACGAAAGTTCATCATTATCGACCTCGGCGAATCTGCGCCCATGACGATTTTTTCTCTCGCATTTGCGCTGCTTGTGCTTGGGGGCGTCTACTGGCTCCTGAAGAACAGTGACACGGGGGCGCGCTGATCATGTCGACCGATATCGTACTATCCACCACCAGCCCAAGCACGGTACTGGTACGTCAGTCACGATTCTTTTCATCCCTGCCAACCAGTCTGTTGCAGGAAATGGCGCAGAAATTCCGAATGGAAGAATGGCCCAAGGGTGTCGTCATCGACCCCGACAGGTTGATGGAACGTTTTCATATCCTACTCGACGGGCAACTGGAAATTCGGCGTTCCAACCCCGACACCGGACGGGAAATCACCCTTGACCTGCTGTATCCGGGCGACAGTTTCGATGTGGTGGTACTGCTGGATGGACAGCCACATGATGTGATCGTTTCACCACTCTCTCCGTTGCGCCTGATTTCGGTGCCGATGGAGACGATGCGCCAATGGATCTGGACGTATCCGGAACTCAACCGCCAGTTTCTGCCTTATCTGGCCCGCAAGATGCGTGACCAGGAAAACCTCACCGCCAGTGTCGTGCTGTACGATATCTCAACCCGTCTGAGCCGCATCATCCTCAAGCATATTGCCAGGATCAGGGCCTACAGTGGCAACAAGCAGGATGAACACAAGACACATCTGGTCAACGGCTTTTCGGACGAGGTGCTGGCGCGAATGGTCGGTTCGGTACGTCAGGTGGTCAACAAGCATCTGCAGTACTGGAAGAGCCGGGGCGTCATCGACAAAAAACGCAATCAGCTGATGATCAATGATCTTGAAGCGCTGAAGCGGGAGGCAGAATTGGCCGAAGCCTCCTTCGATGGCGTGTGATCAGGTTTCTCAGCGTTTGGCAGGGACTCCCGGTCATGCTTCCTGGCTGGCGGTCAGGGTTTGCCGGATGGACCAGAGGAAAGCGAATCCGATCACCAGTCCCAACGCTGTATTGACCAGAACCGTGCCGAGCTGGGATATCGTCCCCAGTCGGCTCAGCAGCAGACTGACAGCCATGGTGGCCAGGCCCAGGGCGCCCAGCCGGAACTCATATCCGCCCGTATCACCAATTTCCTTGCGCAGGAGCTGGCGGTAGGCGACGACGCCAAAGCCTGCTCCCAGCATCATGCCACCGATGAACCCTTGCAACCCGCCGCCGAAGTAGAACCCCAGCAAGGCCAGCAGCGGTCGCAGCACCGCAGTTGCCAGCAGTACCACAGCGAAAAGTTTGGGACGGTTGTGGGCAACCAGTATCGTTCCCTGAAAATCGGCGGTCAGCATGATCCAGACGAGCACTGCCAGCATTTGTCCCATCCAGGCGGCATCGTGAAAGCTGGCGGGGTAGAGCAGCGAGAAGAAATACGGTGCAACCAGGAATACCAGCAATTGCATGGCCGTAACGGTTGGGAAGATGACTCGCTTGAGTTGTCGGATCGAAGCCACCAACTGCGCTTTCGAACTGCGTGCCGAATGGGCCAGCGCGGGATAGATGAGGCGATCCAGCAGGCTCAGCGCCAGTGAATAGGAAATCATCGAGAAAGCCGTGGCGACCTGGTAGATGCCCAGGGTGCCGAAGGACTCGATCTTGCCCAGTAACAATTTATCGATATTGAGCAGCAGGAAGGAGGCGAGCGTGCCGATATAGATCCATTTGCCGAAATTGAGAATTTCCCTGAAAAAACGCGGGCTGAAACTGAAGCGGTAGAAATCGCGCGGTGTCAGCAGGTGCGAGCCGATGACTTCTACCAGGGCGATGACGATATGGGCGCTGATCAGTACCCAAACGGTGGGCCACTGAGTGACCAGTGTTACCATCACGAGGGCGGCGGTGGCCTGAGCCGCCAGTTCGACCCAGAGTTCGGGCAGCGGTTGCATGCGGCGCTGGAGGACGATCAGGTAAACAGATTTGAGGCCCTGGATCGGCAAGGCCAGTCCGGCGAAGCGCAGATAGTCACGCAGTTCCGGAAGTTGGTAGAAGTCGGCGATGAAAGGCGCGAGGCTGTAGACCACGGCATACAGCAGAACGCCGCGTCCGGCCTGGGTGATCCAGGCAGTGGCGCAGAACAGGCGGTCTTCGCCACGGTCGTGGCGGATGATGCTGTCGTTGATGCCAACATCCGAGAGCAGCACCATGCCGGTGACAATCGAAGTGACGATGGCGGCGATGCCGAACATGTCTGGCAGCAGGAACCAGGCCAGCACCAGATTGACGCCGAATTTGAGCGCCATGGAGATCAGGTTTATCAGCAGGGCGGAGGCGCCCGAGCTGATGAGTTGTTCGAGTTTGATCATGGTTTGCGCAGCACGCTCAACGGAAGATCGAGTCACCAGCGTAATACCATGCGCCTCGTTGTGCGAGGAATCACGCCACGATACGAGCTAATCCCTGTTCGGCTGCTGTGTCAGGGGTTGGCCACAGCGGCGGCAGACATAGTGGGCCTGGCCGCGCAATACCCGGTAGTGGCGGGTGGCGCTGAGCGCCACGGTGCCACAGTCGCAATGATAGTCGAAACGCCGCTGGCGTCGGCGGGGGATTTGACTGACATCATCGTTATGCGTGGCGCGTGGATTGGCGATCCCGAATACTTGCATCACCTGGCGCCATTCCCGGCCATGGGGTTTGACACGCTGCCTGTATAGGCTGTCCACCACGAAGTGGGCGACTTCGTGGGCAATGGTGTCGCGCAGACCTGCTTCGAACAGGCGGCTGAACAGCCAGGGGTTGTAGCGGATCCTGCGTCGCTCGCCCTTGCGCATGTAACAGCCCCAGGAAGCACCTTTTATATCCAGATGGATTTCCACATCGGGCAACGGTTGGCCGAATGCCCGTTCGGCAATAGCGATATAGCGGCGGGTTTCGTCGATGATGCGCTGGACCTGGGTGGAGGTCAGCAGTGGTGGTGTTTCATCGGACATGTGGTCAGTAACTGCTGGCTGGCATCAGTACCTTTCCCTGGCCATCGTCGATGACGATGCCGTCTGGTCGGATCTCGATCAGCTTGAAGTTCGAGCCAGGCAGCGTGTCGCCTTCCTGGAAGCGTTGCAGGTTGATGAGTACGAACCGTTTGAGAGGGTCGTCACTGTAGACATGGGCGTTGATCTCATAGGCGGAGAGCTTGCTGCGTACGGCAGGGTCGGCCTCGTCTATGGTGGGAACAGCATGCGTCGGTTTGGGCGTTGGCTGGTGGGTGACCACTTTCGGTGTTGTCATCACCGGGGGCGCTGGCTCCGTTGGGCGTGGTCGTGAGGGCGTGTCTGAAACCGGTTGGATCGGGGCGGTGGTGGTTGGCTGCACGGTGGCTTTCGCAGCAGGCCGGGGGGCGGGGCGCGCCAGTTCGGCGGCCAGGGGGCGTTTGGGTAGCGGAGTGACGGGCGAAACTGCTTTCGGTACTGTGGCCGTGGTGGTCGCCGTTTGGGGGCGGGGTTGCGGATGGCCCGGGCGGTGCATGCCCAGTGCTCGGGGTGGCTGGGCCGCCGGCTCTGTCGGAATGGGTTTCGGGCGATGTGACGGTTGGACGGTCGGTTGCGTGGTTACTGCCTTTGGCTGCGCCGGCGTGACCCGCGCCGATTCGGCGGCAGGCGACATCGGGGCAGCTTTTCTGTTGCCGAACAGCAGCCAGCTGATGGCCAGTATGTTGACCAGCAGGAGGGCGCCGAGGGTTATCGGTATCCAGCGCGGACGTTGCCGCTCGGCCGTGGGGTAGTTGCTCACGGTGATCGAACCGGCTTTTTCCTGGCGCTCGCCTTCGGAACGTTTCAATGCATCGAGAATCAGTGACATAACTTCGAATCCTACTCCGTCAGGACGGGAACATTGGCGCCATGTCTCTGGGTGGCCGCCTGTAGTTTGATCAGCGTTTTTTCACCAGCGATACCATCGGCGGCGAGGCCGTGGTTGGCCTGGAATTGCTTGATGCGTTGCTTGAGTTCATTGTCGTAGAAATTGCTGTACTGGCCTTGGGGCTGTTCGATGCCTTCGGCCAGATCGAGTTGGCGGCGCAGCCAGACCACGCTGGGGCCGATGGCGCCGGGTTGAACCAGCGGTTTGCCGTCTGGTGGCGAGCGCCAGATCAGCAGGTAATTGCCATTCCAGTAAGCGGCCAGATCGGCCTGCTGGATCTGATATCGCTTGCCGGCGATATCGACGATCAATTGGTCGTCATCCCGCCCGACCAAGGTGATCTGGTTGAGTTGGCCGCCGTGGGAGGTCAGTTCGAGCACGGCAGGCAGGTTGTAGTCGAAGACTTTGCTCAGTTTGCCTTCGGCATACAGGCATTGCATGCCTGCCTTGCGGGCGCGCTCGCAGGCGTAGGCGCCGTTATAGTCCGCGAAATCGAGTCCCCAGAGTTTGAACAGTGACTGAAATGCGGAGGTGGTATTGGCTTCAGGCGTGAGATGTCGTTCGATTTGCGCGCCGGAGAGGATTTCGATGGCGTTGTCGCCAGCGGCTGCTGTTTTCCCGGGTGATGCGATGGTATGACCGGATTGCTGGCCGGATTCGCCGGGGGCGGCTGTTGCCTGGTCAGCTGGCTGCACTGAGGCTGGGGTTGTTTCTTTCGAGGCGGCCTGTTCGGTTGTGCCGGAGTTCGGTGTTTCGGGCAAGGTAGTGGCGGCTGCGGTGTGCGGGGCAGTCCGCCAGGCATTCCAGCCGTAGAGTCCGCCGGCGATGAGGGTCAGCCCCAGCAGGCTGCCGAGTATCCAGGGCAGCGGGGTGTGTTTGCGTGTTGGTCGGTTGAACACCTCTTCGGCGGCCCGCTGCAGCAGGCTGGCATCGACCATGTCTTTTTGTTGGCCATAGGCGCCGGTCAAGGCCCGGTCGCTGATGAGGTTCATGATGCGGGGGATGCCTTCGGAGATGCGGTGGAGTTTTTTGATGGCGCGTGGTTTGAACAGATCGCGGGTAGCGCCGGCCACTTTGAGGCGGTGTTTGATGTAGGTGCGTGTTTCGTCCAGCGACAGGGGTTCGAGGTGGTAGCGGGCGGTGATGCGCTGGTTGAGTTGGCGCAGTTCGGGGCGGGCCAGGATGTCTTTGAGTTCGGGTTGGCCGATGAGGATGATTTTGAGCAGTTTTTCGGAGCTGGTTTCGAGGTTGGTGAGTAGCCGGATTTGTTCGAGGGTTTCGGCGTTGAGATTCTGGGCTTCGTCGATGACGACGACGGCGCGCTGGCCGTTGGCGTGGACTTTGAGGAGCCAGTGGTTGATGGTGTCGATGAGTTGTTTGCGGCTGGCGTTACGTTGCTCGTAGGGGATTTGGAATTCGTCGCAGATGGAGGCCAGCAGTTCATGCGGGGTTTGCAGGGGGTTGAGAATGAGGGCGAAATGGACGTCTTCCGGTGCTTGCATGAGCATCCGGCGGCACAGGGTGGTTTTACCGGTGCCCACTTCGCCGGTCAGCAGGACGAAGCTGCCGGTTTCGTCTGCGCCGTAGAGCAGGTGCGCGAGTCCGTCGCGGTGTTTTTCGCTCAGATAGAGGAAACGGGGGTCGGGGCTGATCGAGAAGGGCTTTTCGGTCAGTCCAAAGTAATTCAGGTACATAGCGGGAAGTTTAACGGCAAAGGTGGATACCCCGCCAGTCGATGGCGACAACCGCGCAGATTTCGTTTCCTATCCTCCCTGCCCACGCCGGATGGGGTCAGGCTTGCGTTATTGCGTTTTGGAGTTCTTCCGACCTCCGCATCCCGGCAGTCACCGGCCGTTCGCGGATCGCCGTGAATACATCCCTGTAGGCTCGACAGCCGCTGTCCCTGCGGCTGACGTCCGCGAACGGCCGTTGCCCACCGGGCTGCTCCGCGGTTAGGCTTGGGTTGCTGCCGGGGTCAGGCTTGCGTTATTGCGTTTTGGTGTTCTTCCGACCCCTGCATCCCGGTAGTCACCAGCCGTTCAGGGGCTACTGCGAGTACGTCCTTGCTGGTTCGAAGGACTTTATCCCCGCAGCTGACGTCTTTGAATGACTGGTACTGTCAGTGACCTTTTACTCGTTGGTGGGAGAAGGGTGGGTGGGGCAGGTTTTACTCATTTGGGGGTGGCGGGTACGATTGGAGTCACGTTTCAACCACGGGAATGTAATCATGTCTGAGACTGATTTGCGTGACCGGCGCCGTGACTATGCAGGCGCTGAGTTGCGACGCAAGGATTTGACGGATGATCCGCTGGAGTTGTTTCGCCGCTGGCTGGATGTGGCGTTGGCGCAGGGTATCGAGGATGCGACGGCGATGACGGTGGCGACGGCAGGTGCTGATGGCATGCCCGGTGCTCGCACGATTCTGCTGAAGCATTTCGATCAGCGCGGGCTGTGTTGGTATACGGATAAGCGCAGTCCGCAGGGTGTCGAGCTGGCGGCCAATCCGCGAGCGGAGTTGTTGTTCTTTTGGCGGCCGTTGTTTCGGCAGGTGCGCATTGCCGGCGCGGTGGAGGCGCTTGGGGATGAGGAGAATGACCGCTATTTTCAGGAGCGGCCGGTGCTGAGCCGATTTTCGGCAGCGGCTTCGCGCCAGTCGTCGGTGATCCGGGATCGGGCCGAGCTGGAGGCGCGTATCGAGGCGCTCAAGGCGCGGTATCCTGATGGCAATGTGCCGCGGCCTGCGGAATGGGGGGGGTATCGGTTGGTTCCACAAACGTTTGAGTTCTGGCAGGGACGGGCTTCGCGGTTGCATGACCGTTTTCGTTACCGGCGCGATGGGGCGGCCTGGATCATCGAGCGGTTGGCACCTTGATTGGCGAGCAGCTGGCGTCTTTGGAGAGGGGCTGGCGTGATACGTTGGTGCCCCTGGTGTCACGGGGTGAATTGGTGGATCTGGAATCTTTTCTCCGGCAACGGATGTCAGCGGGGTTGGAGGTTTTGCCGTCTCGTGAACAGTGGTTCAGTGCTTTCGCTCATACGCCACTGGCACGGACGCGGGTGGTGATTCTTGGTCAGGATCCATATCCAACACCGGGACATGCGCATGGGTTGAGTTTTTCCGTAGAGCGTTCCGTTGATCCCTTGCCACGTTCGTTACGCAATATTTTTCGGGAACTGGAGGATGATCTGGGTATCGTCAACCAGCATGGTGATTTGCGGGGCTGGGCCGATCAGGGGGTGCTGTTGTTGAACCGGGTTTTGACGGTGGAGGCTGGTGCGGCGGGCAGTCACCGGGGACGGGGTTGGGAGTTGTTGACCGATGCGGTGGTAAGGCGGTTGGCGGCTCGTGAAACACCGACGGTTTTCATTCTGTGGGGCAATGAGGCGCGCAAGCAGGCGGCTGTGATCGATTCGCGGCGTCATTGTGTGCTGGAATCGGCGCATCCTTCTCCGCTGTCGGCACGGCGGGGTTTTTTTGGCAGCCGGCCGTTTTCACGCGCCAATGATTTTTTGCGTGCCCATGGCCGGCAGCCGATCAATTGGGCGTTGCGGTAGCGGTGCTGCGCAGGTGT
The DNA here is from genome assembly GCA_964613895.1 of uncultured Thiotrichales bacterium. Classification (GTDB taxonomy): domain Bacteria; phylum Pseudomonadota; class Gammaproteobacteria; order UWMA-0217; family UWMA-0217; genus HyVt-560. The sequence goes on from CAZTJP010000013.1 coordinate 15,385, forward strand.
TCCCCAAGTCGCAGGGCCAAGGCCAGGATGGTCAGTGTGGGGTTGGCATAGCCGCTGGTGGTGAATACCGAGCTGGAGGCAATGTAGAGGTTGTCCGTGCCGTGAACCAGGCAGTTTCGATCGACGACACCCTTGCGTGGATCGGTGCTCATTCGGGTGGTTCCCATGAGGTGGTGCAGGCCCAGTGAACCGATCACCGGCTGGCCATCTTCGCTGGCGGGCTCGAACCGGCCCAGTCCAATCCGGCCGAGCTCTTCCGCCATCAGGGATTGGGCCTTGGCCAGGCGTTGCAGGTCGTTTTCGTTCCAGCGGTAGTGGAGCCGGATCATTGGCATGCCGAGTTCATCCCGTTGCTCGATCAGGGTGACGCGGTTGTCCGGGTCGGGCGCTTGTTCGATGAAGGCCAGCAGTTCGATACGGTTGAAGCGTTTGTGGTTGTTTTTCAGCCGGGACCAGCCACCCTGTCCGAAACCGGGCAACAACGGCGCATGGTGGACAAATTTGTGGTACAGCATCTGGCTCAGGTAGCGGCTGCCTTTGAGGATATTGAGGCTGTGCGTGAGCAGCCGTTTGGGCAGGCGTCGCCCCTTGAGCGCGATGGCCACGGTCTTGAGGCTTTCCAGTGCGTCGACATCGCGTAACGGCGGCATCGGGAACAGGGTGGCCGAGATGTTGTGCAGTTGCTGTGCTTCGAGTGCTTGTTCCGACAGCGTGATACCGGCGAGGACGGAGGCGCCATCGACCAGTCTCATGTCGTACAGGTGCAGCCGTTCGAGTACGGTGGGATCCTCGAGATAGAAGTTGCCGGAGGGTACGAGGCTGTGATCCATGAAATAGCGGCCAACCTGGTCGTGCTGGTTGCCGATGCCTTTGGGGTCGTGTCGCTGCGAGGCCAGCAGCAGACGGGGGGTTTGCAGGCCGCCGGCGGCGATCACGAAACGTTGGGCACGGAAGTGGATGGTTTTGCCGTCGAAGGTTTTGACCACGGCGGTTTCGACGTGGCTGCCGGCTGGGTTGGTGATCAGTTCGGTTACCGTGGCGTGCCGGTAGAGGGTGATGTTGTCTGATTGCCGGCAGCGTTCGGGGAAATGCCGGGTGAAGACATCGGTGGGGCCAAACTGGAAGTAATGTGTTTGCAGTTTGGTGTCATCCAGCGGCAGGGCGCGCGCATCGGGGCTTTCCCAACTGCCGGGTGTGTAGCGGCAGGGGCCGGCGCGGCAGACTTCATGGGCGCGGGCGTACCACGGGTCGAGATCTTCGCGGGAGATTGGCCAGCCACTGTGGGGGAGGGCGTCGCGGGGCTTGAAATCGGACGCAGACAGAGGTGTATAGCGGTAGCCATACTGCTGGTCGGACATTTTGATGATCCAGTGGTTGGCTGTGCCGCCCACTTGTCGCAGATGGGTTTCCTGCAGGGGTTCGTAGACGTCGCCGGACAGTTCGCCGCTACTGAGCGCCTGGGTGCGGGCATCGTTGCGGTTGCCGCCACTTTCGAGCAGGGCTACTGACAACCCCGAATCGATCAGATCTTGCGCCAGTGTGACACCGGCCGGGCCGGCGCCGATGATGCACAAATCGCAGTCGATGTGCTGTTGATCGTTCAGTTGGCGGGCGTCGATGTCCATGGTTGTGCTCCGTTATCCCGGTCGGAATGGGGTTGTAACGTTTGATATGCATGGCTCACAAGTGCAACCGGATCAACCGTAGGGTTCTGCTTCCGAAGATGCTGTGATGTCGGCCAGCCGGCCCATCGTCGGGATCCACAGGCCGGCAGGGGCGATGGTTTTCAGCGGCTCCAGGACGAATGTGCGCGAGCGGAGACCGGGGTGCGGCACTATGAGGCGGGGGTGGTGGATGGTCGAACGGCCATAGAGCAGCAGGTCGAGATCGATTGGCCGGGGTTCCCAGTAGCGGCCAGGCGTGCGTCGGCGACCGAGGCGGCGCTCGATGGCGAGCAGCTGATCCAGCAAGGTCAGCGGTCGCAGGCGTGTACCAAGGCGCGCCACCGCATTGCAGTAATTCGGGCCACCGGAACCGGGCAGCGGCGTGGTCATGAAGAAAGGAGAGACGGCCAGCAGACGTGAGTCGGGCAGTCGGCGCAGCTGGTCGAGGGCCAACATCAATTGCCGTCGCGGGCGGCGCAGATTGGCGCCCAGGCCAATATAGGCGTCAGGCATGCCGGGCGCGGTGTTTGCGGGGCGGGCGTCTGCGGCGAGGCCGGGCTTTGTGGTTGGCTTCGGCGGCGGCCCGGGCGGCTTTGCCGGCATCGCTTTGCTGGTAGTCGGTCCACCAGCGGCATTGCTCGGCCAATGCCTTGTCCGGGTAGGCGCGGCTGCGCAGGCAGAGAAAGTCGTAGGCGGCGCGGAAGCGTTTGTGCTGGGCGAGCCGTTGGATGCGCTTGCCGCGCACACGTCCGAAGCGGCCCTGGAGATCCCAGATTTCCCGTACCATGGTGCTGAAACGGCGAGGAATGGCAACCTGGCGAACCTGTTCGTGAAAGATGATCTGGGCCGCTCGCTGCAGCGCGATGACAGGGGCCACGCCTTTGTCGATTTCCTGTTGCTGCATCTGTGTGACCGGTTCCCAGAGCAGGACGGCGATCAGGAACGCCGGTGTAACTGGCAAGTCGCGCTGGATACGTTTGTCGGTATTTTCGAGCGCGCGGGTGATGAATTGCTCGAACACTTCGCCGTGCGCGCCGCTCAGGTGCCGTTCGGTCTGCGGAAACAGGTGCCCGAGCAGTCGGTATTCGCGCAGCAGCCGGAAACAGGCGAGCGCATGGCCGCTGTGCATCAGTTTGAGAAATTCCTCGAACAGCCTCGCAGGCGCCGCTTCTTCGATCAATGAGTGCAGTTCGAGGATGGCTTGCCGGGAGGGTTCGTCGATATGGAAACCGAGCTTGGCGGCGAACCGCACCGCGCGCAGCATGCGTACCGGATCTTCGCGATAGCGCGTTTCACTGTCGCCGATCAGGCTCAGGCGGCCGGCCTGCAAGTCTTTCACGCCGCCGGTGTAGTCGATGACCGAGCGAGTGGCGAAGTCGTAATAGAGCGAGTTGACGGTAAAGTCCCGGCGCCAGACATCCTGTTCGATACTGCCGTAGACGTTGTCGCGCAAGATTCTGCCATTTTCCTCCGTTTGCGCTTCATGATGGGCTTCGGCTTCATCGTGAGGCGCGCGGAATGTCGCGACTTCGAGGATTTCCCGTCCCATGCGGACATGCGCCAACCGGAAGCGCCGGCCGATGAGACGGCAATGCCGAAACAGTTCATATACTTCTTCAGGATGGGCGTCGGTGGCGACATCGAAGTCCTTGGGTTTGCGACCGAGCAGCAGGTCGCGTACCGCGCCGCCGACCAGGCAGGCGCGTTTGCCCTGTTCATGCAGGCGTTGCAGCACCTTGAGTGCGTTGGGGCTGATCGATGATTCCGCAATGCGGTGTTCTTCCGGACCAATGATCCGGGGTTGTATGGCAGATGAGATAGTGAGCCTTCCTGAATAATACCTGTAGCACGTGCGAGATGGGTGCTCGCGGTTTTGCGCGCGATTCTACCACTTCTTTGCGTAACCTTTCATCCGCCAGATCAATACTGTG
>CAZTJP010000014.1:0-18264 GCA_964613895.1 uncultured Thiotrichales bacterium
ACCGGCCGTTGCCCACCGGGCTGCTCCGAGGTGGCCGATGGGGTCTGGTTGCCCGTTCTGTCGAAGGGGTCAGGCTTGCGTTATTGCGTTTTGGTGTTCTTCCGGCCCCCGCATCCCGGCAGCCACCAGCCGTTCACGGATCGCCGTGAATACATCCCTGTAGGCTCGACGGCCGCTGTCCCTGCGGCCGACGTCCGTGACCGGCCGCTGCCCGCCGGGTTGCTCCGAGGAAGTCGAAGGGGTCAGGCTTGCGTTATTGCGTTTTGGTGTTCTTCCGACCCCCGCATCCCGGCAGTCATCGATGTCCAAGCACGGTGGCGGTTCACCAGGCTGCTTCGGGGTGCGAAATCGGTCAACGACTGTTTCTATTCAGGGTTTGGTGGATATGATGGCGTTATCATCTTTTGAGCGGTGATGGGCGTATCATTGATCGAGCAGTTCAGTGTCAGGTTCATGGTGGAAATGGGTCAACCCGTATTTCTCGCAGGGTCGCGTGGCGAGGCCGCATTGGGCGATCGCAGTAGTCACCCTGTGAGAAATTCTGAACTAGGAAGGTTGCGTGGGCATGTGAGGTGATGACGATGGCAGGCAGGTTTTCGATGTTGTTGATCTTGTTGGTGTTGGTGGCGCCGTTTTGTTTGGCGGCTGAGCGTTGTCCGGCGCCGAGCGATTCGATGCTGGGTGCGATCGTGCGGGTGGAGGCTGAGGATGCCGAAGGCAGTGGTGTGGTGGTTCGTCACAATCTCATTGCGACGGCGGCGCATGTGATCGAGGATTTCGATCGGGTGGAGGTGCAGATCAATGGCAGACGCCGGCCTGCGGAGGTGGTTTCGGTGTTTCGGGATCATGATTTGGCGTTGTTGGCGGCGGATACGGGGCGCCAACATCCACTGAAGCTGCGTTCCAGTGCTTTGCGGCCAGAGGAGCCGGTGTGGGCGGTAGGCTATCCCCGAGGGGGGGCGAAGCGTGCCAGTGAGGGGCGTTATGAGGGGATGACGGGTGACGGTTTGCAGACGACGGCATCGGTCGATCATGGCCAGTCTGGTGGTGCTTTGATCGCCTGTGAGCGCGGACAGCATGTGCTGGCGGGAATCATTACGGCGTTCGGTGCGCTGGATATGGGGGATTATTATGTACGGCTCGATGATTATTCGGTGTCGGTGCCGGTGGATTATCTTGCGGTGATGATGCCGGCGCTTTCTCCATGAAATCGCCTGAGTCGTCTGGCGGCATCGTGTAGAATCGTCGCCATGGCGGATGCTCAGACTGTTCCTGATTATATTGTCGTCGAAGGCCCGATCGGCGTGGGCAAGACGACGTTGTCGCGTCGATTGGCGGCGGATCTCGATGCAATGCTGATGCTCGAACAGGTGGATGACAATCCATTCCTGCCACATTTCTACAGTCGGCGTGAGCAGATGGCGTTGCCGACCCAGTTGCATTTTCTGCTGGATCGGGTCGATCAGATCGAGCAGATGCGGGCATCGACGCCGGCTGGCCAACGGGTAGTGGCGGATTACTTGCTGGCCAAGGATTTTCTGTTTGCATCGCTCAATCTCGATGAGGCGGAGCTGGCGTTGTATCAGCGGTTGTACCAGCGGCTTGCCTCACAGATGCCGCAGCCGGATCTGGTGGTGTATCTGCAGGCGCCGGTTTCGGTACTGCTGGAGCGGGTGGCCGGTCGCGGCCGGCATTTCGAGCGGTCGATGGATTCGACGTATCTGGCGCGTTTGAGTGATGCCTATGCCAATTTCTTCCATTATTACGAGGAATCGCCGTTGCTGGTAGTCAACGCCGGAGAGATCGATTTTGCCGGCAATCAGTACGATTATCAGGCTTTGTTCGATGAGATCCTGTCGACCCGTTCGGGGCGGCGATTTTTCAATCCCTTGCCGGAGAACCGGTTATGAGTGTCCATGAGAGGGCGGTGCGCAAGACGGTGGCCAGTCTGCGGAGGATGAAGCAGACGGGCGAGAAGATTGCTTGCCTGACCGCTTATGATGCAAGTTTCAGTGCGGTACTGGACGGGGCTGGCGTGGATGTCATCCTGGTGGGGGATTCGCTCGGCATGGTGGTCCAGGGGCACGATTCGACGGTGCCGGTCACGGTAGCGGATATGGTGTACCACAGCCGGGCGGTGGCCAGCCGTTGTTCGCAGGCGTTGCTGATGGTGGATATGCCGTTCATGAGCTATACCTCGCCACGGCAGGCGCTTGAGAATGCCGCATTGTTGATGCAGCAGGGCGGCGCGCAAATGGTGAAACTGGAAGGTGATTCCCGTCAGGTCGATATCGTCGAAAAACTGACCGGGCACGGCGTTCCCGTCTGTGCCCATATCGGTTTGCAGCCCCAGTTGATCAATAAATTGGGTGGCTACCGTGTCCAGGGGCGCGCTCCCGGTCAGGCGGACAAGATGATCGAGGATGCGTTGGCGCTGGAGCAGGCGGGCGCGGATCTGGTGTTGCTGGAGTGTGTCACCGAGCCGCTTGCGGCAGAGATTTCGCAGCGATTGACGGTTCCCACCATTGGCATCGGTGCCAGCGCGCAATGTGATGGGCAAGTGCTGGTATTGCAGGATATCCTTGGCATCACGCCCGGGCGGGCGCCAAAGTTTGCGGCCAATTTTCTGACGACCGGCGGCAGTATCCAGGGCGCGGTCGAAGCCTATGTCGAAGCGGTCAAGTCGGGAGCATTCCCCTCCGAGGCGCATATCTTCCCAAAATGACCGCGTTCTCCTGAGTCAGCGGCTGCCGAACACCTTTCGCAGCAGTTCGGTGACCCGTTTCGCCGGATCGTGACGAATGGCGGCTTCTTCCTGAGCCATGTAGTGGAAAATGCCGTCCATGCCTCGCTTGACGACATGCTCGATCAACAATTGCTTGTAGTTTGGCAGCGCGGGTGCCAACGGGCCCAGCCGGGAAACGGCATTGTCATAGGATTGCACCACGCCGACGCTCGAAACTGCCTGATCGACGATGGGCTTCATCTTTTCGCGCAGCGGTTGATTCATCGTGCGTCGGAAGTATTGTGTGGCGGCATCGTCAGGTCCGCTCAGGATACTGCGTGCATCGGCCAGGGTCATTTTCCCAATCGCGTCCAGGAACAGTTGCTTTGCCTGTGGGGTGGCGGCTTCGGCGGCGCGGTTGAGTCGGGTTTCCAGGTCGTTGAATGTCCGGCTCATCCCCAGCCGGGCTGCGACTTTCTGAACTTTTCTCAGTGAATCCGGCAGTGGAATGTGGATTTTCGGATCGGCATTGAATCCATCGGTGACACCCAGCCGGTTGACGACATGATCAGCGCTGATACGCAGTGCTTCCTTCAGCCCGGCGCGGATGTCTCCCTGGCTGAGGGGGCCCGATGCCTGGGTGCTTTGCCGGGCGATGCGTACGGCGGTATCGAGCAGTTCGGGGTTGTTGGCACAGCTGCCGAGCAGCGGGAGGGTGAGCATGCAACACAGTAGCTTGGAAAACTTCATGATTGTGGGCGGATCGTTTGTGAATGTGGTTCCAGTTTACCCCAAGCGCGGTGCAAAGTTTTTCGTGAAGCGCACACTTTTTCGGGATTGGGGAGTCGGCTTTAATGAGGGACAGCACTGAAGCTTGCGTTTCAGCCGCTTTGTCAGCACAAGGAGCCTAGCCATGACCCGAAGGAATGTATCAACCACCTGTTGCCACTGTGGTTCCCGAGTGCGGGTGCTGTATCGATGTCGAAGCCATGTCGGCCCGGATCAGCCGTTCCGGTTGCGTTTCGACTGCCCCGTCTGCGAGACCGCCTTGCGTCTGGAGGCAGGCGAGGTGTTCTACGATGAAGCGGCTTTGCCGAAGGAGCCGGTGCTTCCACGGCTGAGGTTGGTACATTCACGCACCCAAAGCCCGGCGCCAGGCGCACAGGGCAGTGTTACCCGTCTGTTTTCTTCAACTCCGCAGCTGTCGCTGGTGGAATAGAGCACGATTGGAAAATCAGAGCGGCTTGTCGTTGCGGATCAGGCCGACGCCAATGCCGATGAGTTCGAAACGGTCACCGTCGTTGACCCGGATGTCGCGGGCGCGTCCCTCTGCCTGAAGGAGCGTTTCCCGTTTGCGGTTGCGTTTCAGCCGCCGGACGATCAGCGCATCATTGAGCCAGGCCGCAACGATCTGGCCGGATCGTGCCTGACCCGTTTGTGCAATGGCAACCAAATCACCCTTGAGAATACCTGCTCCCTGGAGATCTGTGCCACTGATGGAAACCAGCAGGTCGGCGACGGGTTCGAACAAATAGGGGTTGAGGTCGTAATAGGCTTCGATATTGTCGTCAGCCAGCAATGGAGGCGTTGCGCGGTGTTGCGGGATGACTGGCAACCCGGAGGCTTCGTAGTCGTCCACCAGTACGATGCCACGAGAGGCGCCGGGCAGTAGTTCGATGGCACCCTTTCTGGCCAGGGCGCGCAGGTGGCCCTCAGCGGCATTGGGAGAACGAAACCCAAATGCCTGGGCGATCTCCACGCGAGTGGGCGGCATGCCGGATTGCTGGATCGAGTGACGAATCATCTCCAGAATCTCTTCCTGACGGGGAGTCAAAGGTTCCATGGCCAACACCAGACGCTAGTCTCAAGTGTTTGTTTATACATTCAATTATGCCAGAATGCAAAATGTGCAGGTTTACTGCGTTGCCTGGCGAAATGTTCGAGGCGGGTTTGGGATGAGGTGAATGGCTGGTTCCATCCGCAGTGACAAGAAATCTGTATACTTTCGCCTTCGCAAGTAAGCAGGAGTGAGTATTCGATGTCGTTCTCGACGGATATTCAAGGCTGGAAAACGATATGGCCAGCCCTGATAGTGGGCATGGTGACGATGACTGGGTGTCAGAAAAACCAGGAGGGCGCTTCAGATTCCCGTGTCACCAACACCACCAGCACCGCTCGGAGTCAAGCGTCGGCTCCCGCGGTGGTGACCCAGGATTTGTCGTCATTGCCCGAGCTCAAGTTGCCAGCAAAGGTGGGAGACGCAGCTGGAGATGCCGATCCGGCGCCAGTGGCAGTCGGCCTCGAGGGTAAGTCCCTGGACAAGCAGGCGAAGCTGCGCCAGATCGAAGTCAGCAACCAGCATTTGAAACAACGTATCCAGCAGCTTGAGCAGGCGTTGAAGCAAAAAGAGGAAATATCGCGTGCGTTGTCACAGAAGATTGAACAGGTTCGCCGAAGCGCCGGTCAGTGAACGGGGTGCGGTGCCAGGATGCGGCCTGACTGGTGAAACGTTTCTCGATCTCGGTGGTCATTGAGTACGGCTGAGAGCGAATTCGGGTACGTGCATTGAAAGCAGATTGTCAACGGAAGTTTTCTGGTGCGGATGATGAGCATGTGCTGATTTGCGGTTTGGCCGTGAAGCGTGCCGATGCGCGTGCGATCCACGAGGATCTTCTGGTCCGCTCCGAATCCGGTAGGGGCGGATGGATCGTGACCCTCAATCTGGAGATGCTGTCGCGTGGCGTCAGGGACCCCGCCTACCGGGCGTTGTTGTCACAGGCGGATGAGTATATTGCCGATGGCATGCCGCTGGTATGGGCATCGAGATTGGGCCGGCACAGTGGTTCGGGGGGGATAGCCGGGCGAACCACCGGGGTCGATCTGGTCGAGCGGATTCTGGGTGCTGCTGAAATCCCTCCTTTTGTCATTATCGGCGGGCATCATCCCCGTAAGGCGCTGGCTCGTTTCGAGGGCGCCAGTGAAGCTTGTCGTTACTTGTATGACGGTGGGGTTGATTTGAGCGACCGGCAGGTCGATGAGTTTGCGACGGAGATTCGTCGCTGTCGACCCCGGTTGGTGTTTCTGGCGCTGGGAGTGCCCAAACAGGATCAGTTGGCGCTGAAACTACGTGCGCTGGCGCCGGAGCCTGTCTATATCGGGGTGGGGGGCACTTTCGAGATGTTGGCGCCGGGTGGCAAACGTGCACCGCTGTGGATGCGAAAGTCCGGACTGGAGTGGTTCTATCGGCTGGTCAGTGATCCGGGCCGGCTGTGGAAGCGCTACTTGCTGAGTTATCCGGTCGGCGCGTGGCGTTTGCTGAAAGACACCTATCTCAAGCCCGAAACATCCTGATCCTTCACCAGCCTCTGCCTCAGGTCAGGCTTGCGTTATTTTCCTGTTGTCGAGGGTTGTTGCGCCTGACGATGGATCAGGTAGCTGCTGAGCAGAATGGCGGGTGTGCCGAGCAGGGCTGCATAGACGAAGAAAAAGGGGTAGCCGTGGTTGTCGACGATGACGCCGGAGAACCCACCGAGCAATTTGGCGGGCAGGGTCATCAGTGAGCTGAACAGGGCGTATTGGGTAGCGGTGTAGGCCTGGTTGGTGAGACTGGAGAGCCAGGCGATGAAGGCCGAGGTGGCCAGCCCGCCGCTGAGGTTGTCCGCGGAAATGACGAGGGCGAGCAGTGGCAGTGATGGCTGGCTGATGGCGAGCAGGGCGAACAGCAGGTTGGTGGCGGCCACCAGGATTGCGCCCAGCAGCAACGGTTTGCGGATGCCATAGCGGGTAACGAGTACGCCACCGAGCGCGGCGCCGAAAATGGTCATGAAGAACCCGAAGATCTTGGTGATATCGGCGATTTCTGTCTTGCTGAAACCGAGGTCGAGGTAGAAGGGATTGGCCATTACGCCCATGGTGATATCGCTGATTTTGTAGACGGCGATCAGGGCCAGAATCCAGAATGCCATTTTGCCATTGCGCCGGAAGAACTCGACGAAAGGGGCGATGACGGCGTGGCTGAATCCCCGGTACAGCCGCGCGATCAGTCCATGCTGTTGTGGGGATTTGCCGGGTTGGGGCTGGTTGATGGCATCCGCGGCCGGGTGTTCGGGTTCACGAATGATCAGCGTGGTCAGCAGGCCGACCCCCATCAACGCCGCCATGCTCAGATAGGCGCTGCGCCAGGAGCTGTATTCAGCAATATAGAAAGCGCCGGCGCCGGCGGCCAGCAGCGCCAGCCGGTAGCCGAAGACGTAGGTGGCGGCCATGGCGCCCTGGTATTCGTCATCGACAGCCTCGATCCGGTAGGCATCGACGACGATGTCCTGCGTCGATGAGGAGAAGGCGACCAGTACCGCCAGCAGCGCGATGGCGGTGGTGTGGGTATGAACATCGGTCATCGCCATGGCGGCCAGTCCGGTGGCGATGCCGAGTTGCGCCAGCAGCATCCAGGATCGGCGTTTGCCCATCAGCCGGGTGAGCAACGGGATGGGCAGGCGGTCGATGACCGGCGCCCAGAAGACTTTGATGGAATAGGTGACGCCCACCCAGCTGAAGAAGCCGATCACGCTGCGGCTGATGCCTTCGTCGCGCAGCCAGGCGGAGAGTGTCGAGAAAACCAGCAGAAATGGCAGGCCGGCGGCAAAGCCGAGAAAGATCATGCCGAAGACGCGGGGCCGCAGATAGACCCGCAATGCTTCCCGCCAGTCGTGCAATGCCGCCAATCAGAGCTCCAGGTCGTAGTCCATGATCAGAGGCGCGTGGTCGGAGAAGCGCTCCTCCCGGTAGATGGATTCGGCTTTGACTTTGCCTTTCAGTCGCGGTGAGACGATCTGGTAGTCGATGCGCCAGCCGGTGTTGTTGGCCCAGGCCTGGCCGCGGTTGGACCACCAGGTGTATTGTCCTTCTTCCTGGTTGATTTCCCGGAAGGCATCGATAAAGCCCAAGTCGTCGAAGAGTTTGTCGAGCCAGGCGCGTTCATGCGGCAGAAAGCCGGAATTCTTCTGGTTGCTGCGCCAGTTTTTCAGATCGATTTTCTTGTGAGCGATGTTCCAGTCGCCGCAGATGATGTAATCCCGCCGCTTGCGCTTGAGCTTTTTCATGTGTTCGTAGAAAAATTCCATGAAACGTTCCTTGGAGGCCTGGCGGTGGTCACCAGCTGACCCTGAGGGTGCGTACAGCGAGATGATGGTGAGTTTGTCGTACCAGGCTTCGATGTAGCGGCCTTCGTCGTCGAATTCCTGGCAGCCCATTTTCGTGACGATCTTGTCCGGCTGCTTGCGCGAATACAGGGCGACGCCACTGTAGCCTTTCTTGACCGCATCGACGTAGTAGCAGTGGTAGCCCTCGGGCCAGAATACCGGATCTTCGAGCTGGTGAACCTGGGCCTTGGTTTCCTGGATACAGACGACATCGGCATCCTGTTTGGCCAGCCAGTCGAAGAAGCCCTTGCGGGCGGCGGCGCGAATGCCGTTGGCGTTGAAGGTGATCAGTCGCATGCGGTGCTCAGGCCTGTTTGCGGGTGAAGACCCAATTGGCGCCTTCCGTGAGGGTTTCGTCGTAGCGGTAACCTTCCAGATCGAAGGCCTTGATGTCTTCCGGATCGTCGATCCGGTTGAGGGTGATGAAACGGGTCATCATGCCGCGGGCTTTCTTGGCATAGAAACTGATCATTTTGTACTGGCCGTTTTTCCAGTCACGGAACTGGGGCGTGATGACGTCGGCGTCCAGCTTTTTGGGCCGTACCACCTTGAAGTATTCGTTGGAGGCGAGATTGAGCAGCACCTTGCTGTCGTGCCCGGCGAGTGCTCGATTGAGCGCCTCGGTCACCCGGTCGCCCCAGAATTCGTACAGATTCTTGCCGCGCGATGTGGAGAGCTTGCGCCCCATCTCGAGCCGGTAGGGTTGCATCAGATCGAGTGGCTTGAGGCAGCCATACAACCCGGAAAGAATTCGGAGATGGTCTTGCAGAAACTCGAAATCGGAATCGCCGAAATCCTGGGCATGCAGGCCTTCGTAGACATCGCCTTTGAAGGCGAGCACGGCCGGGCGGGCATTGTCCGGTGTGAACGGCTGGCGCCATTGGGCGAAGCGTTCGAAGTTCAGTTCCGCAATCTTCATGCTCACCTGCATGAACTCGGCGATGTCGAGCGCCGAGAAGTCGCGCATCCGGTTCACCAGTTGCTGGGCGTCGTCGAGAAACTCGGGCTGGGAGTGCCGGTTGGTCGGCAGCGGGGATTCATAGTCGAGCGTCTTGGCGGGGGAGACAACAAGCAGCATGGATCCTCTCGTGGTGAAAAAGGAGGATGGTAGCAAGTTCGTTCGCGGCTGGACAGAAGGCCGGGATCGGAGACGGGATACCGGCTGTCGCCTGTATCAGGCCCGGAAACGGGAAGTTTCTGCTCGTTGCAGTATAATCCCGCCACCCAAACCCATCGGTGTGCAGGAAAATGTCAAAAGAATCGATCAAGAAAGTGGTGCTGGCCTACTCGGGTGGCCTGGATACCTCCATTATTGTCAAATGGTTGCAGGAGGAATATGGCTGCGAGGTGGTCACGTTTACGGCTGACATCGGTCAGGGCGAGGAGGTTGAGCCGGCACGCGCCAAGGCCGAGGCTTTGGGGGTGAAGGAGATCTATATTGAGGATTTGCGCGAGCCATTCGTGCGCGACTATGTCTTCCCGATGTTTCGCGCCAATGCCGTGTATGAGGGCGAATATCTACTGGGTACGTCGATCGCCCGGCCACTGATCGCAAAGCGGATGGTGGAGATCGCCAATGAGACTGGTGCTGACGCCATTTCGCACGGCGCTACCGGCAAGGGTAACGATCAGGTGCGCTTCGAACTGGGTGCCTATGCGCTCAAGCCAGGTGTCAAGATCATCGCGCCATGGCGCGAATGGTCGCTCAGCTCGCGGGAGTCACTGATGGCCTATGCCGAACAGCATGGCATTCCGGTGGAAATGAAGCGCGGCAAGAAGTCACCCTATTCGATGGACGCGAATCTGCTGCACATTTCCTATGAGGGTGGGCGGCTGGAAGATCCCTGGAACGAGCCGGATGAGGCCATGTGGCGCTGGACACGCTCGCCCGAAGCATCCAAAGATGAACCGCAGTACGTAGAACTCGAATACCGTCACGGCGATGTGATTGCCATCGATGGTGAACCGATGTCACCGGCGACCGTGCTGGAAACGCTCAACCGTTACGGTGGCGAGCATGGAATCGGGCGATCGGATATCGTCGAGAATCGCTATGTCGGCATGAAATCGCGCGGGTGTTATGAAACACCCGGCGGTACGATTTTGTTGAAAGCACACCGGGCCATGGAATCGTTGACGCTCGATCGTGAAGCCGCGCATTTGAAAGACGAACTCATGCCACGTTATGCGGAACTGATCTACAACGGTTATTGGTGGAGTCCGGAGCGGGAAATGTTGCAAGCCGCCATCGATCAGACCCAGTCCAGCGTCAACGGCAAGGTGAGGCTCAAGCTCTACAAAGGCAATGTCATCGTGGTTGGCCGCCAGTCGCCCGACAGCCTGTTCGATGAAGACATCGCTACGTTCGAGGATGATGCGGGTGCCTATGACCAGAAGGATGCGGAAGGATTCATCAAGCTGAATGCGCTGAGGCTTCGGATCGCCGCGCGCAATCAGCACTGATCCGAACTAGAGACTGAAGCCATGAAACGGATACTGGTGTTGATCTTGCTCCTCTTGCTGGGAGGATGCGCCACCGTGCCCGATGGGCCGCGCAATCCGATTGATCCCTGGGAGCGCTACAACCGCGCCGTCTTCAAGTTCAATGACAAGATCGACAAGGCCATCCTCAAACCAGTGGCGCGTGGTTATCAGAAAATCACGCCCGATCTGGTGGAAACCGGGGTTTCCAATTTTTTTTCCAATCTCAGAGACGTGGGCGTCTCGCTCAACGACCTGCTGCAGGGAGAACCGAAAAAGGCGGGTTCCGATCTCGCGCGCTTCGTGGTGAATTCGACCTTTGGCTTGGGTGGTGTGATGGATGTCGCTTCCTCGGCCGGATTGCCCAAACACAACGAGGATTTTGGCCAGACACTGGCGGTTTGGGGCGTTCCGAGCGGGCCATACTTCGTATTGCCTTTCTTTGGACCCAGCACGATTCGTGACACAGCAGGGTTTGCGGTGGATCTAAGTACCCATTACCCGTGGCGCTATCTCGACAACCAAACCCTGCGCTATTTCCTCACCACCCTGAGCGTCATCAATCTGCGCTCCGAAGTGCTCAAGGTAGAAGATTTGATGGCGACGCAGTTCTATGACCCCTATGCCAGCGTCCGTGATGCCTGGCTGCAATACCGTGAATCACAGATCCGTAATGGCTCCGTTGCCACCAATGAACAGGAGGATGAGGAAATGATCAAGGATCTGGAGGAGTTGGATCAGCTTTGAAGTGCCCCTTGGGAGAGACGCTATAAGCGTACCCGGTCACACCATCAGGATTTCTTTTGCCTTACCATAACGTATTCGCAGACAGGGCTGTAGAGGCCGTCTGTTCAACTGTTCCATCACCTGGAGTGTATAGTTTCAGGCGGGGTAGGTGCTGGTCAATCAGGATGTGCGGTATCCATGAGTATTATCGACAAGTCGGGTCTCCTCAAGCGGGATGATTTGGCCCCGTATTCACTGGAACTGGGCTGCGGCCAGAACAAGCGCCACCCCGACTGTATCGGGATCGATCTCCTCGATCATGATTGTGTCGATATCGTTGGCGATGTATTCGATGTTCTGAGGGCGTTTCCTGACGCAAGCGTCAGGGCAGTCTATTCCCACCACTTTGTCGAGCATGTAGATGACCTTGGTGGATTGATGAATGAATTATCGCGGGTGCTGCAACCGGGAGGGAAGCTCGATATCACCGTTCCTCATTTTTCCAATCCCCATTTCTATTCGGATTACACACACCGTCATTTTTTTGGTCTGTACAGTTTCGACTATTTTTGTCGATCAACACTTTTTGTTATGAAGACCCCCAATTATGGTGTGGTTCCACAATTCGATATGGAACAAGTCAGACTGAATTTCAGATCCTTTCGTCCTTACTACCTGCGGCACGGTTTCAAGAAACTGCTGACAGTACTGTTCAATTCAGGCAGGTACATGCAGGAGTTGTATGAAGAGAACCTGGCCTACCTGTTTCCTTGTTATGAAATCCGATATGTCATGACCAGATTGGGGTGAGCGATGACAGTGGAATTATCAAGCCGATGAACATCCTCATTTTACCCAAACATGGTGATATATCCGCCAGCACCCGTCATCGGTACCTCCAGTTTATTCCATACCTTGAAGATGCAGGGTACAAGGTAACCGTATCGCCGCTGTTCGACAATAATTATCTTCGCATGAAGCACCAGGGAACAGGTGATTTGAGAAATTATCTGCAGGCTATCTGGTATCGTCTCAAACTGCTGACCACGATTCGGTCATATGATCTGGTCTTGCTATACAAAGAAGCCTTTCCTTATGTACCGGCTGTTTATGAATATCTATTGGCTTCTCTTGGTGTTCGGTACCTTGTTGATTTTGATGACGCAGTACACGAGCAATACACGCATCATAAGAATCCTGTGGTGAGATTCCTGCTGAGTGGGAAGATTCGCAATGTCATTCGAAACGCAGCGGGCGTGATTGTATGTAATCGTTGTCTTGAAGGCTATGCGTCCAGGTATCACTCCAGAGTCAACCTGGTTCCAACCGTTGTAGATGAATCAAGATTTGTTCCCCGAAAACAACAGAAACCATCTACCGGTATCATAGGATGGATAGGCTCTCCTTCGACTGCAAGGTATTTACTGGAAATTCAATCGCCTCTGAAACGAGTTCAGGAACTCACAGGCTGCCGCATTGTTATCATTGGGTCGGGGAAGGTTCGTCTGAACAGTATCAAAGCAGAGTATATCGCATGGGATATCAAGACCGAGATCGATTGGATCCAGTCGTTTTCCGTGGGTATCATGCCTTTGACTGATGATCCCTGGAGCCGGGGGAAATGTGGATTCAAGCTGATCCAGTATCTGGCCTGCGGCGTTCCAGTTGTGGCATCACCGGTAGGCGTGAATGAGGAGATTGTCGAGACTGGTGTCTCTGGCTATCTGGCTACGTCAGAGGATGAATGGGAGGCGGCCATGATCAAACTGCTTACTGACGATACAGTTCGGGAGTCCATGTCAAGGGCTGGGAGAAAAAAAGTCGAGACATGCTACAGTCTCGAAGGGGCAGCCAAATCACTTTTGCAGGCTATCGGGCGATTGGAGAACGAGTCGTGAATGATCTTAGAAGCATATTTGACAACAACAAGGACGGGAAACTCATCCACAAATGGGAGCACTATTTTGATGTCTACCACCGACATTTATCCAGATTTCGTGGAAAGCAGGTTACGATGCTGGAGATTGGTGTATCCCAGGGAGGATCACTCGATATGTGGCGTGAATACTTTGGGGATGGGCTGGCATTGTATGCAGTCGATATCGACGAACGTTGCAAACAGTTCGAACGCGAAGGAGTCACGATTTTTATCGGAGACCAGGGAGATCGTGGGTTCCTGAGGAAGATCCGCGAGCAGATGCCGCCACTCGATATCCTGATCGATGATGGTGGACACACCATGAAGCAGCAAATTCGAACGTTCGAAGAATTATATGGGCATGTCAAGACCGATGGCGTCTTTATTTGTGAAGATCTTTGTACTTCGTATATGCGTCGCTATGGCGGAGGAATTCGGAAAAAGTCTTCATTCATTGAATATAGCAAAAATTTTATCGACCAGATAAATGCCTGGTTTTCTGAAAATAAATCCAAGCTCGATGTATCCGAGTTTTCTCGCTCAACAGACTCACTCCATTACTATAGTGGTATGCTGGTTATTGAAAAGGGGGATATTGAGCCGCCAAGGACATTGAAGTCTGGGGTCATGCAGTTTGATTCAGAGCCGTCACTGATCAGAAAGGTCTTGAACCGGATCAGGGTTTGACGCATATCGTTGAATGCAACCAGTAGGAAACACGATGTTATGGTGCAGAGGGTGTGTGTCTTGTGATCAGCATTATATGGCCCGCAAGTAATACGGCGCCAGACAATATCCATCCAATCACAACACCCCATTCCCCATAGTGCTTCGCGAGTAGCAGGGAGGCGCCGATATTTGAGAGCATGGCCAGGAAAACGACCAAAGGTTGGAGTGTAAACCGTCTTCTGACAATGCCGTAGTATGAGACCATCGCAGCAGGTAACGCGAAGAAGTTGTTGAGTGAGACCAGGACAAGATAATCCTGATAAGCACCAAACTGTTTTCCAAATACAATATTCAGAATCCAGCGGCCCTGTAGGGCAAACGTTATCGTCAGGATTGTCGAGATTGCAAGGGCCAATCCGAGTAGTTGGAACAAGATCCTTCTGAGCGCGATCTCTTCATTGTGACTGTGCAGTACAGACAGTTTTCTAAGAGCAGCCTGGAAGACTGATGTAGTAAACAGAATCGCGGGCCGTAACATGTATGCCAGTGAAGCATAGACGCCGACCGCTGCTTCTCCATAGAGGTTCATCAGCAGGTATTTCGGTACATTGCTTTGGAGAGAGTACAGAAATTCCAGCATGCCAAGCGCAGAGGTCTGGTGAAACAAGGTACTTATGGATCGAATCTGATTGGAAACTGTTGTGCCTGTCGGGTTCTCTGTCTTTATGATCCGGAATGCCTCCAGTAACAGGATCGCGAGACTGGAAACCAGTACACCCGTCAGAGCGTCAGAGAGGGAATGCGTCAACCAGTATAGCAGAGCAAATGCCGATGAGGTCAATATGGAACGCGCAACCTTGAAAGCAGACACGGTTCCTGGCCGGTTGGCTCGTAGAAATACGCCACTATTGAGGTCTGAGTACGACTCCACGCCTTTTATGGCCAACATTACCAGAAAGACATGGATGAATCCTGTCGCCCCAAGGAACACGGCCATGAGTGCCGACAGGGATGCGGCTGCAATCAGCGCAACAGTCCGGGCGTAGTAGTAGGTGCGAGTTGGGAAGCGCCGCTCGACGTCACTGGCGAGGATTGTGCGTTGCTGCATCCAGAGCAGCATGAATACGGGCGCCAGAAGAGAGAGTGAGAAATGGTATTGGCCCAATTCCTCGGGAGTGCCAAGCCTGGCGATGATCGCGAGAATTACCAACAGTGACAATACGTTGGAGATCTCTCCCCCATATAACAAAAGTATGTTGGTTACTTTTCTTTTCACGGGCAGGTACTGGGCTGGATGGCTGACTATTGTTTGATCCTTTTTTCGAGAATTTCCAGCATCCGTTTCACGAGCTTTATCTGGTCGAAACTTTTTTCGGCCAGCTTCCTGGAATTAGCCCCCATCTTTGTCCGCATGACCTCGTCGTTCGCCAGTTGTTCAATGGCTCGCGCAAGCGAGGCCGCGTCTCTCAGTGGTACGAGTAACCCGTTATATTGATGTTTGACGACCTCCCGGCATCCGTTGATATCGGTTGCAATGAGCGGTTTACCCATGGCGGCGGCTTCTACCAGAGAACGGGGGAATCCCTCTCGCCACGAAGGCAGACAGACGATGTCTGATGCCGCATTGAGCAAAGGCATTTGTTCCACTGGAACCGATCCGAGATAGATGATCTTGCGTTCTTCCATCTGTTGTCTGATTGAATCGAAACTCGTGGCAGTACCCCTGATGTCATCTCTGGGTCCTGCCATCCAGAAAACCAGGTCTTTGCGTTTTGACAGTAGTTGTTTGGCTGCCTCCATGAATTCTTCATAGCCTTTGGTTCTTATTGTTCGTCCAATCAGTGTGACAACAATTTTGTCGTGCCCGGCATGCCGACTTCTGAATTCCTGCACTGTTTCCTTTTGTATCTTGCTTGGATTGAATCGATGGTATATGTCGGTAGCATTGCCGAGATAGTAAGCATTGGAACGTTTCAGCCAGTGACTGTTGATCGTTTTTCTGTCAGGTTCGTTGACTGTAAAGGTGATATCGCTGAACAGTCCAGAGAACTGTTCCAGGAATCTGATGAGTTTTTTCTTCCATTCAGGATCGAACTCTGAATAGACGTAACCCCAGAATACGTGGATAACGGTTCTTGTTCCTGCAAGTTTGGCGGCAATTCGTGCAATGAGACCGGGTTTTGGCCCATAAGTGATGACGCAATCGGGACGAATTTTTTTAATTATCTTTACTGTCTCGTAAAAAAACATGATGTCGTGGATAAGACTGAAACGGCGCGTCAACCAGCGGCTTTCCATGTATTCTATTCCCGCGCTATCGAGCACTTGCCAAGGGTTCACCTTGATGTTTTCCGTTGTACTGAGGCCGATATTCCGATAACCCGCTTTCGTCAGCAGTTCGATTCGCTCCTTGAGCAGATGTGTCAAAGACATCGAGGCAGGTGTGATGTGAAGAATCGTTCCCGTGCTGATCTGTATGGTATTCGGGTGCGGTGAGGACTCTGAAGAATGCGTGACTGCTGTTTGTTGCGGGCTGGTCATGATAGAGATGAGGGTTCAGGGTTCGATATCGCTCTTATCAGGGATGCTACGTCTGACAGTCTCCAGAGCTTGCGCCCCGAGCGATAAAGCGTGGCAATGTCAGCTTTTGTGGGGTGTCGATAGTACGAACGGCGGGTCAGATCCTGAGGTTGCTGCTCCAGGTGCTCTCCGTTCAGTAACTGGCGCACGACTCCTTCAAGCAGCGCTTGACCTGCGAGTGCTTGTTTGAACAGAAGAGACAGTGCAGAGTCGTTGCTAATATCGATGGTCCGGGTTGCAAGGATATTCCCGCAATCGAGCTGATTGTTCATGATGTGGACGGTAACACCCGTTGATTTCTCCCTGTTGATCAATTGCCATACATAAGGACTGATGCCTCCATAGGCCGGTAACAGGGCATAGTGGAGATTGATCGGGTACGGGGCCAGAGATAGTAATTCTTTCGAGAATTTCTGCGTGGCACTGACGGAGATTAGAATGTCCGGGTTGATCTGAGCGATGTCGTCGAGAATGTTCGGGGCGTTGATATCCGTGACTTCATTGGCTGCTATCCCAAGTTCCTGGCAACGATATTTCAATAGTCGTCCAGGTGTTATCAGCGGAAGGAGGCGGTTGTAAAGAAGCTTGAATCCCAGGTAACGGATACCACTACGGGTCATGATGATCGAAGCTTCAGCCAGGTTTCCATTTTTTTTGCCCGGAAGCTTGGTGGTGATGTAAACGGCCGCAATCTGCTCGTGGAAGTTATCCAGAAGTGATCCCAGAACGATACTGGAGGGCAGATTTCCGTTGCTGATCAGGACGATTCTTCTATTCATTGTGGTGCTGACTCTGTAGTCCAGTTTATCTCTACCTGCGAAGGTAGATTACGATTCGTTTCGTTGTCATGTCGACCAGAACACGGCGCACCAGTTTCCCCGGAATCCGAAGGTAGTCCCGGTTTCCATGATGAGAAAGGATATTTCTAGCCGGCATTTTCGTCGTTTTTACGATAGCCGGACTTTTGAGTAACAGTACACCCTGTGCGGCGAGGAAGTTCCGTATGTCGCTGATTTGTTCCCCAAGCGAGCTTATCATGAAGACATCCACCTTCAATGAGGCATTCGTTACAAAGTAGGCGGTAGCAATACAGAGCACCATGATGGTCTCTTGTCGTACGATGATGCCGAGGTTGTATACCGACCATGAAATTGTCCCATCCAGAAGAACAAAGCAAGTCAGCGTAAAGACAAAGATCGAGTTCTTCCAGATACTGTTTTCAAGTCGCCCCATGATGATGCGCCAGAAGATCGATCCCATCATGTATAGGGTTGCAAGATTCTCGGCGACGACGATGGCCATCATCGGTGTCTTGGGAATAGTGATGGGATAGAAAACCATGTAGATGGCGCGAACGAGATAGGGATAGTTGACGAACGCAGCGCCGTAGGCGCCATAATTGAGAACCGACTCTCGTTCCTTGAGGAACTCGAGTCCTTCCTCGATACTGCCGAATCCCATGAACAACCCGCCTGATCGGTAGACGATCACAAAAAAGACGAGGGTGACCAGCAGGATCAGGTTACGCTGTTTTCTGTTGGCCGTCAGAGTGATCTTTGGATACAGTGCGGCAACCGCCAGGGGCAATCCGAAATGAGGTCGCACCAGAAAGGCGTTCAAAATGGCAGGGAACATGCGCAGGCTGGAGCTTTTCCAGATGGAGTACAGCGCCAGACCAAAGGAGAATATGATCAGCGAATCCTTGCCGATGCCTGAAGTCCAATAGTGCATGCCCGGGAACATCAAAACCAACTTGGCTAGCCGTGCCTGACGGCGGGTGTCGGCAAAGCGAAAAATGACACGGGCCGTAAGTACGATGCCGACCAGTCCCAGTGTGGAAAAAACGAATGTAGCGGATTCATAACTGAGGCCGAGTTTCGTCAGCACACGGACGATCGTCAGGATATAGAAGCGCTTGGTGCCGAACTCGAAATGGTCGAGTTCCGAGGCAGTGGCGTAATAATAGG
>CAZTJP010000015.1:0-16873 GCA_964613895.1 uncultured Thiotrichales bacterium
CATCACACCACCTTGAGCGGCCTCGCTACGCGACCCTGTGAGAAATCCGGGCTAGACGGGCGCCTCGACACCATCGACAAATGAAACCGGCGCTTTGGCTGCGTCGTCGAACGTGACCTCTTCCCAGGCAGACTCGTCCGCAAGCAGCGTACGTAACAGCCGATTATTGAGCGCATGGCCGGATTTGTACCCACAAAAGGCGCCGATCAGACTGTGCCCAAGCAGATAGAGGTCGCCGATCGCGTCGAGAATCTTGTGCTTGACGAACTCGTTTTCGTAACGCAGGCCATCCTCATTGAGGATACGGTAATCATCCAGTACCACGGCGTTGTCGAGGGTGCCACCCTGCGCCAGTTTGCGGCTGCGCAGCTTTTCGATCTCCCGCATGAAACCGAAAGTCCGGGCACGGCTGATTTCCTTGACGAACGAAGTCGAACTCAGATCGAGTTCGGCAAAGCGGTGCTTGGCCGAAAAAACCGGGTGATCGAAGTCGATGTGGAAACCAACCTTGAAACCGTCGTACGGATCGAATCGCGCCCACTTGTCACCATCCCGAACCTCGACGGAACGCCGCACGCGCACGAAACGCTTGGCAGCATTCTGTTCGACAATACCCGCCGACTGGATCAGAAAGACAAACGGGCCTGCGCTACCATCCATGATCGGTACCTCGGAGGCATCGATATCCACATACAGATTATCGATACCGAGCCCCGCAATCGCCGACAGCAAATGCTCGACCGTCGAGATACGCACCTCGCCCCGCACCAGGGTCGTGGACATCGAGGTATCGCCAACATCGGTGGCACGGGCCTTGATCTCCACCGCAGGCGTCAAATCGATCCGTCGAAAAACAATGCCTGTATTGACGGGCGCGGGACGCAGGGCGAGGGAGACCTTGTCCCCCGTATGCAATCCAACACCAGTGGCCTTGATGCTGTTTTTCAGTGTTCGCTGTCGAATCATCGTGCTGCTTCTTGTTGCTTAACCAGGGCTGGTGCGGGCGCAATAAGCCACCGCGACCATTTGCTTGTCAAGCATTTTACACAACTGTCGCTAAAATACCACTTTCAAAGCAAAATTATGTCTCAAATAAACAACATTCCGGCCAGAGTGCTGTCCGAACAGCGTTCACGCCGGGCGTTTCACCGCGGCGCGCCCATGTGGGTGCCCGTCGAACCCGGCCTGAAGTACTGCCCCATTACGGGATGCGAAAATGCAGCCTAATCAGCCTGCTGCCGCAGAAATGACGGTATATCAAGCACTTCCGTATCGAGATCTTCTACTGTCGTAGGTCTCTCATCGCGTCCGGCAACCTGTCGCTTGAGCTCACGCGCACGGCGCAAATCGACGGCATTGCCGGCAACCAGCGACGGCCGGTCAGCCTGGCTGCTCTTCTTTGTGGGAACTGGTGCGGAATCCAGCCCGGTGGCCACCACGGTCACGCGGAACTCATTGCTCATATCGGGATCGACCACGGTGCCGATGACCACGGTCGCCTCGGGCGATGCAAACTCCCTGATGGCACCACCGACTTCCTCGAACTCGCCGATCGAAAGATCCATGCCAGCAGTGATGTTCACCAGGATGCCGCGTGCACCGGCAATGTTCACATCATCCAGCAACGGGCTCGAGATCGCCGCATCGGCCGCCTCTCTGGCGCGATCCTGCCCCTGAGCGGAGCCCGAACCCATCATTGCCATACCCATCTCGGACATCACGGTACGGACATCGGCAAAGTCGACATTGATCAGTCCCGGACGGGTGATCAGTTCAGCGATCCCCTGGACCGCGCCCAGCAGCACATCATTGGCGGACTTGAATGCATCCAGCAGGGTCACACCCTTGCCCAACACGGTCAGCAACTTCTCGTTCGGAATGGTGATCAGCGAATCGACATACTTGCTCAATTCCTCGATCCCCTGATCCGCGACGGCTGCGCGTTTCGCGCCCTCGAACGGAAACGGCCGCGTCACCACAGCAACGGTCAGGATACCCATGTCGCGGGCAATCTCGGCGATGACCGGGGCACCACCCGTACCGGTTCCGCCGCCCATGCCGGCGGTGATGAACAACATATCAGCCCCCTCGATCACCTCCTCGATACGCTCGCGGTCCTCGATCGCCGCCTGACGACCGACATCCGGATTGGCGCCGGCGCCCAACCCCTTGGTCATGTTGGAACCAAGCTGCAATACAGTCTTGGCTTCGGTGCTCTTGAGCGCCTGCGCATCGGTGTTGGCGCAAATGAAATCGACGCCCTCGATCCGGTTTTGAACCATGTGTTGAACGGCATTACCACCGCCACCGCCCACACCGATCACCTTGATGACGGCGCCCTGCTCGTATGTATCGATCAATTCAAACATCGTATTCACTCCTCTCAATAAACAACAACCTGTTACAACTGATTCAGCCAACGCTTGAAACGCTGGATGATCCCATCACCTGACCGCCCATGTCCCAAACTGCTGCGGCGATTGTGTACGCCGTAGACCAACAACCCGACCCCGGTCGAATAAGCCGGATTGTTCACAACTTCGGTCAATCCCTTGACCCTGGCCGGGGCACCCACTCGCACCGGCATTTGAAAAATCTCCTCCGCCAACTCCGCCAGCCCCTCGATCCTCGAAGAACCGCCAGTCAACACGACACCCGCACCCAGCATCTCCAGATAACCGGCATGCTTGAGCTCCGACTGCACCAGACTCAGCAACTCCTCGAAACGCGGCTCGATCACACTCGCCAGTGTCTGGCGTGACAACCTCGCACTCTCACGGTCACCCACGCCAGGCACCTCCAGCTCTTCCTCGTCACCCACACGCTTGCGCAACGCGCAGCCGTGACGAATCTTGATCTCCTCCGCCTGCTGGGTCGGCGTACGCAGCGCCACCGCGATATCGTTGGTGGCCTGATCGCCGGCAATCGGAATCACCGCAGTGTGACGAATCGCCCCCTCGGTGAACACGGCGATATCCGTGGTACCGCCACCAATGTCGATCAGACAGACGCCCAATTCCTTCTCATCATCGGTCAGCACCGCATAGGACGAGGCCAACGGCGCCAGAATCACATCATCAACCTCCAGGCCGCAGCGGCGCACGCATTTCTCGATATTCTGGATAGCGCTCTCGGCCGCCGTGACCAGATGCACCTTGGCATCGAGACGGATGCCCGACATGCCAACCGGCTCGCGGATACCTTCCTGCTGGTCGATGATGAATTCCTGCGGCAAGACATGAAGAATCGCCTGCTCCGCCGGAATCGCCACCGCCTGGGCCGCGTCCACGACCCGCTCGACATCGCCCATGGTGACTTCGTTCTTGTCCTTGATGGCCACCATGCCATGTGAATTCATGCCCTTGATGTGATTGCCGGCCAGGCTGGCATAGACACTGTGCACCTGACAGTCGCCCATCAACTCGGCCTCTTCCACCGCACGCTGGATCGACTGCACCGTCGATTCGATATCGACCACGATGCCCTTCTTCATCCCGCGCGACGGATGAAACCCCAGGCCAATGACCTCGATCTCGCCTGCCTCATCCACCTCGGCGATGATCGCCACCACCTTGGAAGTGCCGATATCGAGGCCAACGATCATTTCTTGCTGCGTTGCTTTTGCCATCCTTCAAATCCTGTTCATTCGAGTTTTTGTGTAACGACCCACCGCGCGATTCCATCGCACCGCAAAGCCATTCGCATAGCGCAGATCGAGCACGGCAATACGATCCATGAACGGTTGCAAGGTCTTGCGATAGGCCCGTGCAAACCGCCGCAAGCGCTTGAGCCGGTTTTTCCTGCCCAGCGCCAACTGGATGCCATTGTCGAGCACCAGCCGCTGGTCGCCGCGTGCATCCTCGCGCAGCTCGACCATCTTCAGGTTCAGCGGGTTGAGCACCTTGTCCGCCTGATTGAAAAACAGAATCAGATCGGTTTCGCGCCCTTTCATACCACTGATCAACGGCAGCGCCACCTTCGGAAAAACCCCCTTGGGATCGAACACCTCGCCATAGCGATTCAACAATTCATGATCGCCCCAGCGGGCAATCGGTTGCTGCTCCTCGATCGAAACCTCCAGCGTGTCAGGCCAGATCCGGCGCAACGACACATCATAGACCCAGGGCATGGCCTTGATCTTTCGTTTCAGGCCGGCCAGATCCAGACTGAAGAAACCGCCGACGACCGCCTCGCGCAACCTTGACGCCAACACCCGGGAATCGAGATGATCGACCTTGCCGATCACCTTGACGTGCCGGATCGGCAAGGTATCCGGCTGCATCAGCCACTGATAACCCCGCCAGCCCGAGAACGACAGCGCCGCCACCACCGTTACCACCACGAAGGGGCGCAGTATCGACCAGTCCGCCACCCAGTCCCGCGCGCTGCGTTTGCGGCGACGGGGTTGCGCCTGGCCGATATGGATTTTTCTAGCCATTGCTCACCCTCCCGAGACTCGTCAAAAGAATGTCGCTCACCAGCTCATCGAACCCCATGCCCGCTGCTGCGGCAGCCTTGGGCACCAGACTGTGCGAAGTCATGCCGGGAATGGTGTTCAACTCGATCAACCAGAAATCGCCGTCATGGCTACGCATGAAATCGACCCGCCCCCAATCCCGAGCGCCCAGCGCCTTGAATGCCGCCAGCGCCAGCGACGCCAGGCGCGCCTCCTCATCGGCATCGAGCCCGCAGGGACACACATAACGGGTGTCCTCGGCCTGATACTTGGCGTCATAGTCATAGAAGGCATGAGGCGTTTCGAGCCGGATCGCCGGCAAGGCGCGCTCACCCAGGACGGCCACGGTATATTCCTCGCCCTCGATCCATTGTTCGGCGAACACCGCGCCACCAGTTGCTGCCGCCTGCTGCCAGGCATCGGGCAAATCGGCTGCATCATGCACCAGCGACATGCCCAGGCTGGAACCTTCCGCAACCGGCTTGACGATCAAAGGCAACCCCAGCTTCTCGACCACGGCGGCAGGATCACTGTCGCGCGTCAACTCGACGTAGTCGGGTGCCGGCAAGCCGCTGGCACGCCAGACCTTCTTGCTCAACACCTTGTCCATCGCCAACGCCGAGGCCTTCACGCCACTGCCGGTATACGGCAGTTCAAGCACCTCCAGCAGGCCCTGAATGACGCCATCCTCACCACCCCGGCCATGCAGAACATTGAATGCGTGGTCGAACCCACCATCCACCAACACCCGCGCAATGCGGTGATCGACATCGATACCATGCGCATCCACACCACATCGCTGCAATGCTTCGAGCACCGCCGCACCGCTCTGCAGAGAGATCTCCCGCTCACCGGACCAGCCGCCCATCAACACGGCCACACGGCCAGCATCCAACGTCACCGCGGTCATAGCGATCCCTCCCGCAAGGCGTCGGCCAGCGCCGCGGACAACATGCCAACATCGCCGGCACCCTGGGTCAGCACCACATCGTTGTTCTCGACAATGGCCATCAATGCCGAATTCAGATCCGCACCCCGCTCGATGAAGACTGGATCGACCTTGCCCCGCGCCCGGATCGCCCGACACAGCGAGCGCCCGTCCGCGCCGGGAATCGGTTGTTCATTGGCGGGATAGATGTCCAGCAACAGCAGCACATCCGCCTCGGACAGAATCTGCGCAAAGTCCTCGAACAGATCCCGAGTGCGGGTATAGCGATGGGGCTGGAAGATCAGCACACAGCGACGATCCGGCCAGGCATTGCGCACCGCGGTCAGGGTCGAGCGGATCTCAGCCGGATGATGACCATAATCATCCACCAGCGTGATCCGGCCCCGTCGGGTGGTGAAATCGCCGGCAATCTCGAAGCGCCGACCAACCCCCTGGAATTGCGTCAGTGCCTGCTGGATCACGGTATCGGGCAAACCCAACTGGCCGGCCACCGCAACCGCCGCCAACGCATTGCGCACATTGTGGATACCCGGCATGTTGAGCGTGATATCCAGCCGCTGGTCATGGCCCGGCCTGGATACCGAAAACACACTGCGCGCCCCCGAGAAACGCACGGTTTGCGCCCGCACATCCGCATCCTCCGCAGTGCCATAGGTGATCACCGGGCGCGTGATGCGCGGCAGAATCTCGCGAACATTCTCATCGTCGATACACAACACCGCCACACCATAGAACGGCAGATGGTGCAGAAATTCGACGAACACATCCTTGAGCCGCTCGAAGTCGCCACCATAGGTCGACAAATGATCGGCATCGATATTGGTCACTACCGACAGCATCGGTTGCAGATGCAGAAATGACGCATCGCTCTCATCCGCCTCCGCCACCAGATAGCGGCCCCGCCCAAGGCGGGAATGGCTGGCCGAGCTGTTGAGCCGGCCACCGATGACATAGGTCGGGTCCACACCACCTTCGGCCAGTACGCTAGCAATCAGGCTGGTGGTAGTGGTCTTGCCATGGGTGCCAGCCACCGCGATGCCTTCGCGAAAGCGCATCAGCTCCGCCAGCATCTCCGCGCGCGGAATGACCGGTATGCGGGCTGCCCGCGCAGCCACCACTTCCGGATTGTCGGCTGGCACCGCGCTGGAGATCACCACCACGCTGGCGCCTTCGGCATGGCTGCCCTGATGACCGATGCAGATACCCGCACCCAGTTCACTCAACCGGCGGGTCACCGCATTCTCAGCCAGATCGGAACCGGTCACCGTATAACCCAGGTTCAGCAGCACTTCGGCAATGCCGCCCATGCCCGAACCACCGATACCGACGAAATGGATCCGCTCGATCGGCCAGGTCAGCCCCATTTCCGCATTCGGTTTCATGCGCCCCCCTCCCCGGCCATCGCCGATGGATCGATCTCGCCCAGACAGATACCGGCCACGACCTCCGCAGCATCCGGCCGACGCAACGCCGTCGCGGCCTGGGCCATGGCCAGCAACCGGCCCCGGTCTTCCAGCAAGGGCCCCAGTTCTTGCTGCAAACGTCGGGGCGTCAGCACCGCATCGGCAATATGGCGCGCCGCCCCGCGACTGACCAGATTCATCGCATTGGCGGTCTGATGGTCATCGACCGCATGCGGATAGGGCACCAGGATCGAAGCCAGCCCGACCTGGGCGATTTCGGAAACCGTCAGCGCGCCGGCGCGGGCAATCACCACATCGGCCCAGCCATAGGCTTCAGCCATATCGTCGATGAATGGCTCGATACGTGCAGTCAGCCCCGCACGCTCATAGCCACCTTCTGTTTCCTGCAAATGTCGTGCACCGCACTGATGCCAGACATCCACCCGGACAGGCAGACCAGCCAGCGCTTCCGGCACCACCCGATTGAGCTTCAAGGCCCCCAGGCTGCCGCCAATGATCAATACCCGCAGCGGCCCGCGGCGAGCACCCAGCCGTTCGGCGGGATCGGCCAGCGCCAGCAACGCCTGCCGTACCGGGTTGCCGACCGTCACCGCGCGAGCTGCCGGAAAGCTTCCCGGAAATCCCTGCATCACAACCCGGCTCAAGCGGGCCAGATAACGATTGGTCATCCCCGGAATCGCATTTTGTTCATGGATGTACAGCGGCTTGCGCAACAGCCAGGCCGCCACACCACCCGGGCCAGCAGCAAATCCGCCCATGCCCAGCACCGCCCGGGGCCGGTGGCGAATCTGCGCCCGCAACGCCTGCATCAATGCCAGCAACAACCTGAACGGGGCCGCCATCAATGCCAGCCTGCCCTTGCCGCGTAAACCGCTGACCGATACCTCCACCAGCGGGATCCCGTGGCGCGGCACCAGACGCGTCTCCATGCCACCACGGGATCCCAGCCACACCACCGGCACTGCTCTGGCCCGCAGACTGGCGGCCACCGCCAGCGCGGGAAAAATATGGCCACCTGTGCCGCCCGCCATGATCATCACCGGTGCAGTCATCGTTTACCCCGCTTGAGTCTCAGGCTGGCGATCTCGAGATCGTGGATCTCGCGATGCACCCGCAACAGCAACCCCACACCGATGCACATGGCGATGATCGAACTGCCGCCGGCGCTCATGAACGGCAGCGTCAACCCCTTGGTGGGCAATACCCCCATGTTCACCCCCATGTTGACGAAGGCCTGGATACCAATCCACAGCCCGATGCCGAATGCCAGGTAAGCACCGAACAGATGCCCCGAGCGCTCGGCGGTGGCGCCAATGGCGAAGGCACGCCAAACCGCATAGACGAACAACCCCATCACTGCCAGCACGCCCATCAGCCCCAGCTCTTCCGCCAGGATGGCGAACATGAAATCGTTGTGTGCTTCCGGCAGGTAGAACAGCTTCTGCACACTCCCACCCAGGCCTACGCCCCACCACGAGCCCGAACCGATCGCGATCAGCGACTGGGTGAGCTGAAAGCCGCTGTCGTAGGGATCACTCCAGGGATTCAGAAAACTGGTCAGGCGCTTCATTCGATACGGACTGGCCACGGCCAGCATGGCGAAACCCAGCACGCCGAGACTGAACAGCAATGCGAACTGCTTGAGCCGAACCCCGCCGAGAAACAGCATACCCATGGTGACCAGCCCAATGACCACGGCGGCACCAAAATCCGGCTCCAGTAACAGCAGACTGGCAGTCAGACCGACGATCACCAGCGGCTGGAGGAAACCGGCGGTGGTTTCCCTCAGCGCTTCACCGTGGCGCGAAATGTAACCGGCCATGTAGAGAATCATCAGCACCTTGACCACTTCCGACGCCTGAAGACTGAAAAAAGGCAGGTTGATCCAGCGGGTCGCACCATTGACTGTCCGCCCGACGCCGGGCAACAACACCAGTACCAGCAACAACACTGCGATGCCGAGCAATGCCACGCCCGCCGTTTCCCACAGCCGCAGCGGAATCTCGTAGACCAGGTAGGCGAGAAACAGGCCGACCGCCACATAGACCGCCTGGCGCGTGACGAAATGGAACGGATCGCCAAAATTCTTTTCCGCCACGCCGATCGAGGAGGAGGCCACCATGACCAGCCCCGCGCCGATCAGAATCGCGACAGTGACGAACAGCCCGATATCGAGCCGCTGACGCAACTGGACGCTGAGCGCATCCGCCAGACCGCGTGTTGCCTGCCCCATCTCAGACACCTCCCGCAACGATTTCGATTGCACCCAAGCGACTCATCAACGCACCTTCAGGGTCGCCAGGCCAACCAGCACCAGGATGACGGTGATGATCCAGAAACGGACGATCACCCTCGGTTCCGGCCAGCCCTTGAGTTCGAAATGGTGGTGAATCGGCGCCATGCGGAAAATCCGCCGCCCGGTCAGCTTGAAGGAGATCACCTGTAAGATGACCGACAGCGTTTCCATCACGAACACACCGCCCATAATCATCAGCACGAACTCTTCACGGGTGATGACCGCGATCATGCCCAGCGAGGCGCCCAACGCCAGCGCACCGATATCGCCCATGAACACCTGGGCCGGATAGGTGTTGAACCACAGAAAGCCCAGCCCCGCACCGACGATCGCGCCACAGAAAATGGCGATCTCTCCCGCGCCGGCGATGTACGGAATGGAGAGATACTGCGCGAATTTGATATGACCAGTGAAATAGGCGATCACACCGAGCGCGGCGGCAATCAACACGGTGGGCAGAATCGCCAGGCCATCCAGCCCATCGGTCAGATTGACCGCATTGCCCGAGCCGACGATGACGAAGGCTGCCCAGGGAATGAACAGCCAGCCAAGCTGCCAGGTGATGCCGCGAAAAACCGGCGCCAGCAGCTCGGTTTCGGCAGGCGTCTCGGCCAGCAGCCAGATGACCGCCGCGGCCGACAACGAGATCAGCATCTGCAACAGCAAACGGATCCAGCCGGACAGGCCGCGCGAGTCACGGTACTTGAGTTTGAGATAATCGTCCCAGCCGCCCACCAGCGCAAAACCAGCCAGCGTGAACATCACCAGCCAGACGAAGCGGTTGTGCAGATCACTCCACAACAGGGTGGCGATCGCAATCGACATCAGAATCAGCACACCGCCCATGGTCGGTGTGCCAGCCTTGGAGAGATGCGACTGCGGGCCGTCATCACGAATCGGCTGCCCCATCTTCAGCCGGGTCAGCCGGCGAATCACCGCAGGCCCGAAGACGAACGAAATCACCAGCGCGGTCAGCACCGACATGATGACCCGCATGGTGATGAATTCGAAGGCGCGAAAGCCGCTATGGATGCGGATCAGATAGTCGAGCATTTCATACAGCATGACGTACCTCCCCACCGTTGTTCGAGCCATCATCCTGCAACGCCTCGACCACCCGCTCCATGCCAGCCGAGCGGGAGCCTTTGACCAGCACGGTCACGCCCAACCCGAGATGCGGTTCGAGCGCATTCACCAACGCCTCGACCGAATCGAAATGCGCGCCACCACTACCAAAGGCTTTACTGGCATGGCGCGCCAGATCCCCCATCGTCAGCAAGGCGTCGATGCCTGAGGCCCTCGCCTGCGCACCAAGCCGACCGAGCGCTTCGGCAGCCGACGGTCCCAGTTCCGCCAGGTCGCCCAGCACCAGATAACGAACACCGGGCCGGTTGGCGAGAAACTCGATCGCCGCTCCCACCGAGTCGGGATTGGCGTTATAGCTGTCGTCGATCAGCATCGCGCCGCCGATACCCTGCAAATGCGTCAGCCGGCCTGCCACCGGTTCGGTCCGTGCCAACCCCTCGGCGATGCGTTCGGGCGCTATCTCCAATGCCCATGCCACTGCGGCGGCTGCCGCTGCATTCATGACATTGTGCCGACCGGGCAGCGGTAACGACAAAGCAACCTCCCGGCCCGCGATCGCCAGCCGCGGGCGTTCCACATCGATGACTCTGACATCGGCCCCGGCCGCCTGTCCAAAGCTCAGCAGCCGGTGATCGGCAACGAGCCCCCGCCAGTAGTCCGCCCAAGGGTCATCGGCATTGATCACCGCCACCGCGCCGGCTGCCAGCGCCTCGAACAGCTCGCCCTTGGCGCGTGCGACGCCCGCAACATCGCCAAAACCTTCCAGATGGGCGGCGCCGGCATTGGTCACCAGCGCCACATCGGGGCGCGCCAGCCCGGCCAGATAAGCGATCTCACCAAAATGGTTGGCACCCATTTCGATCACCGCATAGCGGTGCTCGGCCGCCAACCGCAGCAAGGTCAGCGGCATGCCGATGTCGTTGTTCAAATTGCCCTGGGTCGCCAGGGTCGGCCCTTCGGTCTCCAGAATGGCCGCCAACATTTGCTTGACCGTGGTCTTGCCATTGCTGCCGGTCAACCCGATGACAGTGCCAGCGAAGGTTCGACGCCACGCCGCGGCAAGGCGGCCAAGCGCCCGGCGGCTGTCTTCAACCAGCAACTGCGGTGCCGGATGCTTCACCGGCCTTTCCACGACGACGCCGGCCAAAGGCAGATCGGACTCACGATCGAGCACCTGATGCGCATCGAACCGGTCGCCCCGGAGCGCAAAAAACAATGCATCCGGCGTCATCCGGCGGGTATCGGTGGAAACACCGCCGACCGGCGCATCCGGGCCATGCAGTGGAACACCGAGCATGTCGGCAGCACGCGCCAGGGTCATTCCCTTCATGCCGCACCTCCCTGCTCGGATAACAGGCGCGCCACCACTTCACGGTCGCTGAAGGGCAACTTCTCGTCGCCAATGATCTGGTAATTCTCGTGACCCTTGCCCGCCACCAGCACGCAATCTCCCGGCTTGGCCACTTGCAACGCGGCGCGAATGGCTTCTTCGCGATCGAGAATCACCGGCAAGCGTCGCGGCGACTTCAATCCGGCCCGGATCTGGGTGACGATCTCGTTGGGATCCTCGTGGCGTGGGTTGTCATTGGTGATGATGTGCATGTCGGCATATTGCTCGACCACCTCACCCATGAACGGGCGCTTGCCCCAGTCGCGATCACCACCACAACCGAAGACCACGATCAGCCGGCCTGCCACATGGCCACGCAGCGTGCTCAATACCTTTTTCAGCGCATCCGGCGTATGCGCATAATCGACCACCACCAGCGGTTGTGAACCCCCTCCCAGACGTTCCATACGGCCGGGTACCGAGCGCAGCACCGACATGGCCTGGGCCGCATCGGCAAGGGGCATGCCGTCCATGATCAAGGCACCCATGGCGGCCAGCACGTTCTGGACGTTGAATACGCCGAGCAGCCCGCTGGAAACAGTGGCGGAAACATCATCCAACCAGACGGTGAAACGGATGCCTTCAGCATCGGCTTCCAGATCCCGCGCCACCAGGTTGCGAAAGCCGGCCACCGGCCCGTTGACCGAATAAGCCAGCGTATCGACGTAGCCACTCATGTGCTGCAACAACTCGCCACCAAAAACATCATCGGCATTGATGACTGCTGCCCGCAGCCCCGGCCAGGCAAACAAGGTACGCTTGGCGTCGGCATAACTGGCCATATCGCCGTGGTAGTCGAGATGATCGCGGCTCAGGTTGGTCAGAATCGCGGTATCGAAACTGACCGCGGCCACGCGCGCCTGATCCAGCGCGTGCGAGGACACCTCCATCGCAACATGGGTCGCGCCCTGCTTCTTCATGAGCGCCAGATGGCGGTGAACCTCGACCGCATCGGGTGTGGTATGCCCGATGTCCTCGAGCTGGCCGGGGAAACCGGCACCGAGCGTACCCATCACCCCACACCGCTGTTGCCGCGCCGCCAGCGCCTGGGCGATGAAGCTGGCCACCGAAGTCTTGCCATTGGTCCCCGTGATTCCAGTCACATGCAAATATTCGGAAGGCATGCCGAAAAAACGGTTGGCGATCAATCCGGCATTGCGCGCAAGATTCTCGACACGAATCATCGGCACCGGAGCCGCCGGCGGCTCGATGCCTTCCACCGGCTCCCAGGCCACCGCCGCCGCACCGCGCGCCAGCGCCTGTTCGAGAAATTCCAACCCATGGTGCTCCAGGCCCTGACCGGCGAGAAACAGGCTGCCGGGCGTGACCCGCCGGCTGTCGGAGGTGATATCAGTCACCTGTTGGTCGTCGGACTGGTCGATGACGGCAAAGCCGGCCAGCAATTCGGCCAGAGCGAACGGGCGCAGCGAGATGTCTGGCGAACTCATACCGCGCCTCCCTGTGGTTTGGCATCGGCCATCTTTCGCCGGGCGGGCAGCCCATCCGGCGCCACATTGAGCTGCCGCAGTGCTCCCGCCATGATGCGCGAGAACACCGGCGCGGCAACCACGCCGCCATAGTATTCACCTGCCGAGGGTTCATTGATGACCACCACGATCACCAGCTCCGGCGCAGTGGCTGGGGCCATGCCGGCGAATACGGCCGTGTAGCGGTCCCTGGAATAGCCGCCTTTCACGGCTTTTCTCGCCGTCCCGGTCTTGCCAGCCACTTGATAACCTTCGACAGCGGCCCGGTAGCCCGTCCCCTTGGGCTGTACCACCTTCAGCAGCATACCCCGAACGGTTCGCGCGGTTTCCGCACTGATTGCCTGATGAGCGTCGAGGTGCTCCGGATCGGCGATGAAAGAGATCTGATGAATGATGCCATCGGCAGCAAACACCGAATAGGCGCGCGCCAGTTGCAAGGCCGTGACCGAAATCCCATAGCCAAACGACAAGGTGGCCTGATCGAGCGGATACCAGCGGGTATAGTCTCGGAAGACGCCATGCGATTCGCCCGGAAATCCGCTACCGGAATCCTGCCCGAAACCGAACTGGCGAT
This sequence comes from uncultured Thiotrichales bacterium, assembly GCA_964613895.1. Taxonomy (GTDB): domain Bacteria; phylum Pseudomonadota; class Gammaproteobacteria; order UWMA-0217; family UWMA-0217; genus HyVt-560. Next base: position 13,663 of record CAZTJP010000015.1, read on the forward strand.
AGGTATTCCACAACGTCTCTCGCGGCACCTGCAACGCCACCTTGCTGACGCCAACATTGCTGGAGAGACTGATGATGGTGCCCAGATCGATGTGACCGAGGTTACGCCGGTCACGAATGGGGTAGCCGCCGACCGAATAATGGCCCGGCGAGGTATCGATGATACTGTCAGGCTGGAACGTTCCCGACTCCAGCGCTGCGGCAATGGTGAACGGCTTGGAAGTCGAGCCCGGCTCGAACAGGTCGGTGACTGCGCGGTTGCGATAGAAGGCGCCGTTCAGATGGGAACGGTCGTTGGGATTGAAATAGGGCTGGTTGACCATCGCCAACACCTCACCGGTGTTGGGATCGAGCACCACCACGGAGCCGGATTTGGCTTTGTTGGCCTCGACCGCGGCCTTCAGCTCCCGGTAGGCCAGATACTGGATGCGTGCGTCCAGACTGAGGCGCAGATCGCGACCGGGGCGGGCCGCCTTGACCCGTTCGACCACATCGATGACGCCGCCACTGCCTTCGCGAATGACGCGCTCGGCACCTGGTTCACCGCGCAGCCAGTCTTCGTAGGCCAGTTCCAGTCCTTCCTGACCCTTGTCGTCGATATTGGTAAAACCCAACACATGACCGAAAGCTTCACCCATCGGGTAATAGCGACGGTATTCCCTTTGCACGCCGACGCCCTCGATCTTCAGCTTCTTGATCGCTTCGACCTTTTCAGGCGCAAGATGACGCTTGACATAAACGAAACTCTTGCTCGGATTGGCCTGCGCCAGATCGCGGATGGCGTGTTTGCGCAACCCCAGCATGCGGTTCATCAGTGCAACCCGATCGGAGTCCGCATCCAGGTGGCGCGGGTCGATCCAGATCGAATCGACGGGCGTCGAAACCGCCAGCGGCTCGCCATTGCGATCGACGATCGCGCCACGATGCGCTGGTATCGTGATGATTCGCGTTTGCCGCGCAACGCCGCGCTCACGCAAGATATCATGCTGAAAAATCTGCAATTCGACGGCTCGTGCGGCCAGCAACGTCATACCGGCCAAAAACAGCCCCAGCACCACCAGACGACGGCTGCCAAACTCACTTTCCGCCTGTTGCCGAAATCGTTTCACGGTGTCACCATGATGGAATCCCCGAACTCGGGGATGGACATATGGAGGCGTTTGCGTGCCTCTTTCTCGATACGCGACTGGGTTGCCCAGGAACTCTGTTCCAGTTGCAACTTTCCCCATTCCACCTGCAACGCGTCACGCCGGTTTTCCAGCCTGACCAACTCCTTGTATTTCTGCCGGGTCTCGTGCTTGGTCAGCACCACGCCCAGCGACGAAAAGATCACCGCCAGCCCCAGCATCGCCACAATGATCATTCGCACCGTCATGCCACACGCTCCAGCACCCGCAGGGTCGCACTCCGGGCGCGAGGATTGGCCGCCACCTCGGCAGCCGACGCCTTGAGCGGCTTGCCGACCACCCGAAACGGCGCCCGCTGCGCCGACTCAGGCACGGGCAGCTTCCTCGGCAACTGCGGCCCCGACGACCAACGTCGAAAGGTCTGCTTGACCAGACGATCTTCAAGAGAATGAAATGTGATGACCACCAGTCGCCCCCCCTGATTCAATCGTTCAACCAACCCTGGCAGCCCATTTTCCAGTTCCTCCATCTCCCGATTGACCGCGATGCGAATCGCTTGAAAACTGCGCGTCGCCTTGTCCTTGTCGCCTCCCCTGCCGGGAATCGCAGCACGGATCACCTCGGCAAGACGCGTCGTGGAGTCCAGCTCGCCGGCCCTGGCCGCCCGAACGATGGCGGCCGCTACCCGCTTGGAATAACGCTCTTCGCCATAGGTTTTCAGCACCTTTGCCAACGCCTTTTCCGAAACCTGCTGTAACCATTGGCCCGCGGTTTCACCGCGCGTCGTATCCATTCGCATGTCCAAAGGCCCCTCCATCCTGAAACTGAATCCGCGTTGCGGCTGATCGAGCTGGGGTGACGAAACCCCCAAATCCATCAATACGCCATCAAATCGATCACAGCCTGCCAACCTGTCTGCCGGACAGTCATCGAGCCGGGCGAAACTGGTCTGGCAAATCGCAAAACGGACATCACCGGCAAAACGCTCGCGGCCTGCGGCGACTGCTTCGGGATCCCGGTCGATCGCCAACAGCCGCCCCTGTGGACCCAGCCGCTCAAGGATGCCGGCGCTGTGACCGCCGCGACCAAAGGTTGCATCGAGATAGCAACCGTCTGCCCGGATATCGAGCGCGTCGAGCGCTTCCTCGAAAAGGACCGGGACATGCGCATCGCTCACCGGCTCACAGCGAAAAGCCCTTGAAGGCTTCCGAGTCGAAATCGATCTGGCCGGCTTCCTCGGGCCATTCATCACAGCTGGCTTTCCAGGTTCCGGCATTCCATAACTCGAACTTCTCGGTCAGCCCCACCAGCGCCACCTCCTTTTCGAGCCCGACGAATTCACGCAACGATGGCGCCAGCAGAATTCGCCCCTGCTTGCTCATTTCCGTGTCGCTGGCATGCCCGATCACCATCCGCTGCAACCAGCGCACCGATGGATTGATATTGGGCATGTCCATGATCTCTTCCTGCTTCTCTTCCCAGACCGGTTTGGGATAGACCAGCAGGCACTTGTCGGTGCTGACGGTTATCACCAGGTGACCGCCACAAGACTCGAGAATCTCGTCGCGATACTTGGCTGGCATCGCGAACCGCCCCTTGTCGTCGATCGTCAGGTAATGAACCCCGCGAAACATTGCCGATTTGTGTCCTCACATGCGCCGAACTGGAAACCATCCACCAAAGTGCCTAAGCTAACCACAATATATTGTGATTGGTTACCGAAGAACCACCTATATGCGGATCTACAGCCCAACACCTCAATTACCGGTCAAGGCCAGGGAACGAAGAGGACTCGATCCAGAAAAGTCCACTTATTTCCACAAAACTCCACTTTCCCACACTATAGTTCCCCCTCTCCCCCCTCGTCAAGCAGTCAGAAAGCCGGTTGCACGGCTTTTTTTCATCCAATAAACAAGGACTTAGCTTATCTGCCAGACATCAGTGAGAACTGGATCACAAGTAGGATAATCCGAGTTTTCAGAAAACTAAGAAGGGAAGTTAACAAGTTACTTTAACTTCTGAGCAGGGCCCCACGACAAACTGTCAATTCTTGTCAGAGTCATAGCGGGTTTACCCTTAACAGGG
>CAZTJP010000016.1:0-16620 GCA_964613895.1 uncultured Thiotrichales bacterium
CGGCGATGGGCCGCCTTGCTGCGAACCGGCACGCCACGGCTGAATGCGATATATACTGTTGCCGGGTTAATAATCGCCCCCGGAAGTGCCTGGACTATCGAACCCCCAGTCAGGTATTTTTCGGGATTAAAGCCCCTGTTGCACTGGCGGGTTGAATCCGCGTATCAAAACAAGTCGGTTTTAAGACCTTTTTCATACCGCGTTTGTGGGACAGCAGTGATCCCAGTGATGCGCCAAAACTTGAGATATCCTGTATGCCTAACACACTCGCTCATTTTGGTGTTGAGGGATTGGTCATTCGTAGGCTGCTTCGCGGATCGGACCTAAAGTGGATTTACGTCAGTTGTATCATCCCTGATTTACCCTGGATTTTTCAACGAGTGGCGCATGTTGCTATCCCTCGTATAGATCCATTTGATTTGCGGCTCTACGTGACCGTGCAGGCCTCGCTTTTTTTCAGCCTGATTCTCGGGGCAGCCTTGTCGATGTTTTCGGTGAACACGTGGCGCACGCTTTCCATCCTCTCGATGGGTGCAACGCTCCATCTTATTATGGATGCACTACAAACCAAATGGGGCAATGGCGTGCATTTATTTGCACCGTTTGACTGGACTCTTTGGAATGCCGGCCTTTTTTGGCCGGAGGACTTTCCAACACTCGCCCTAACTGGGTTTGGATTGCTCTATTTTCTGAACCATTTGAAACGAACCATGACCGAGCCGGTTGATTTTCTGGTTCCACGTGGAAGAAAGCTGCTATTGATGGCAGGGTTGCTGGTCGCATATTTTGCCGGGCCCTTGCTTATGACTCAATTTGCTGAGCATTCTGACAGCCACTATGTCAAGATCTTGCGCGAGAAACAGTTACGTATCGGTCGGTATATAGAAATCGATCGGGCCAACTACAAGATTACTGAGTCAGGGGGGAAGCTGGAAATATTCAGTGGGGAAAAACTGGATCTCGTTGGCGTTGAACTCAACCATCCAGCATCTATCTCTGTACGAGGCAGATTCGTCGGCGAGAATCGAATCAACGTAGAAGCGTGGCATTTGCATTCAATAAATCGGGATTACGCAACGTATCTTGGCTTGTCCTTGTTGGCCACTGTATGGATCGTTGGCTTGTTCCGTCAATATATCGATCGGAAATGAGCTGAGATAACATGGCCTTTTCATGGGCGGCCGCGGGTTTGAATATACAACATGGCCTGCCACCCACGGAACCACTGGATAACGTTGGGCATGGTATTAACCCGGCAACAATATATATCGTATTCAGCCGCGGCCTGTCTTTGAATATCATAGGGTTAGGGGCTTCAGGCAGGTGCCGGACCTGCGTTCCAGCACTTGGCAAGGGAATGACCCTTGCCTGCGCACTGCGCCTTGTTCTGGCGCCTGCCTGAAGCCCTGAATGCGATATATATTGTTGCCGGGTTAATATTGATTTGCGAAACAAATCAGGCCCATCGATTGCGAGCGGAGTGGCAGAGTGGCAATGCGCCACTATTCAAAACAGGATAAGCAGATAGGATGGATATTTTTAAGTTCCGCGACAAAATAATCGACGACTATCGAAGCTTTACCCGAAGTTTTACCCGGATTCGGGCGGACGATCTCCAGGCATTTCTCGACCATGCCTATGAGCGCCAACACTTCTGGCCAGCTCCACTGATCCAGATGAATCCCAGGTTCGTTCGCGGTCGGACCATCAATGAGATGGTGGCTAACGAATTACTCCATCCGGAGTGCGCGAACGTGTTTCGGGTAGGTAAGCGCGATGGGAATCCAGGCAAGACGCTCGTGCTGCACAAGCATCAGGATGAGGCCATTGAGATTGCAAACCGCAACGCGAGCTATGTTCTGACTACCGGAACGGGTTCTGGCAAGTCACTGAGTTACTTCGTGCCCATCGTTGACCATGTTCTTGAGCAGAAGGAATCGAGTCCGGCACCCGGGATCAGGGCCATCGTCATCTATCCGATGAATGCACTGGCAAACAGTCAGCTCGACGAGCTGAACAAGTTCCTCAAGGAGGGTTACCCGGACGGCGAGGAGCCAGTCAGCTTCGGGCGTTATACAGGGCAGGAAAGCCAGGACGAGCGAGAGGCCATGGCGGCCAATCCGCCTGATATTCTGCTCACCAATTTCATGATGCTGGAACTCATCATGACCCGGCAGAATGACACTGACAAGGCTATCGTTCGCCATGCCAAGGGGTTGCAGTTTCTTGTGTTGGACGAATTGCACACCTATCGTGGCAGGCAGGGTGCCGATGTTGCCTTGCTGGTGAGGCGGGTCAGAGAGGCGCTCAATCCTGACCTGCTGTGCATTGGCACTTCGGCCACCATGGCAAGCGAAGGCACGCTGGAAGATCGCAATCGCACGGTGGCGCAGGTCGCCAGCAAGTTGTTTGGGCGTTCGGTTCGGCCTGGGCATGTCATTACCGAGACCTTGCAACGCATTACTGAAGGGGCGCCGGAGCAACCGCAATCGGTACTCCAGGCAGCCATTGCTCAAGCTGTCCCCACCGCTGCCGAGCGGGATGCGTTGCGCAGACATCCGGTAGCCATTTGGGTTGAGACCCACCTGGGACTAAACCGGGTGGGTGAGCGCTGGGAGCGAGCGCAGCCGCGTTCGCTGGATCAGGCCGCTGAGATGTTGAGCGAAGCCTCGGGGGGTGATGTCGATGCCTGTCAGCGTTACCTGCGCGAATTTCTGTTGTTGTGCCAAAGAAAAGATCTTTTTGCCTTTCGCCTGCATCAATTCGTCTCCGGTGCTGGCAACCTCTACACTACGCTGGAAGCACCCGGCGAGCGCTACATCGACCTCTCCGGCCAGCAAGTGCAACCCGGCCAACGCAGCAAGCGTCTGTTCAATGTTGCCTTCTGCCGCGAATGTGGCCAGGAATATTATCCGGTGTGGGCGCAACATGAGCACAAGGCACTGCGGCAATTCGAGCCGCGGGAGTTGAACGAGCGTACCCGCGATGAGGACGATGAATTCGGTCTGTTCATGCCCGATCCGCGTGGCAAATGGGACGATGAAGACATCGACAACTACCCCGAGTTGTGGATCGACTATGCACGCGATGAGCCACGCCTGAAGCCGCATTTTCGCAAGTATCGCCCACAGGCGGTGCAGGTCGATACGGACGGGGCGGTTGGCGACAATGGGCTGTGGGGTTGGTTTCTGCCGGGTAATATGCGCTTTTGCCTGCAATGCGGCGTCAGCTATCACGCACACAGTAAGGAATCGTCACGCCTCAGCAGCCTCAGCAGTGAAGGTCGTAGCTCGGCCACCACGACGCTGACACTTTCCGCGCTGCGACACATGCTGCTGGAGGAATCCGAGTTGCCGCCGGCTGCGCGCAAGCTGCTCTGCTTCACCGATAACCGCCAGGATGCTTCACTGCAAGCCGGGCATTTCAACGACTCGATTCAAATCCTGTTGCTCCGCAGTGCGGTGCTGACGGCCGCGCGTCAGATGGCACAGCGCGAGGAACGCCTCAGTGACCGTAACCTGACGCAGCAGGTCTTCCAGGCGCTTGGATTCGACCGCAATGATCCAGACATCCGCCGTGAATACATGTCCAACCCCGACGCCATGGGCCCGGCCCGCCGTCGCGCCGAGGATGCAATGCGCGATGTGCTCGGCTACCGGCTCTATTTCGACCTGCGCCGTGGATGGCGTTTCACCAACCCCAATCTGGAGCAGCTCGAGCTGCTGCGTATTGAATATGAAGGGTTATCTGATACGGCCAGGGAAGCTTCGCTATGGCATGAGAGCCACCCCTTGTTGCGCAATGCCAAGCCGGAGGTTCGGGCTGGGATCCTCAAGCAGTTGCTGGACCTCATGCGTCAATCGCTTTGTATCAAGACCCGTTACCTCGATCGCGTTGCACTGGAACAAATCCAGCAGGCCAGCCACAACTACCTGCGTGAACCCTGGGGCTTCACCGAAGACGAGCGTCCCGAGCAGGCCTGTTTTCTTGTGCCAGGGCCCAAAGGCAAGCAAAACGATTGGCAGATTATCCCCCTTTCCAGCCGCTCCCGGTTTGGCAAGGAATTGCGCAAACAGAGCACCTGGGGCGGAGCACCTGCCGACTTCCCGGAAAAATTCAACGAAGCGGTATTTGAGCAGATATTGGCTGACTTGCTGCGCGCTCTGGAGCGCTTTGGTCTGATAGAAGCCGCTGCGCTGGAGCGTGGCCGCAAAGGGTATCAAATCATTGCTGACACCCTGGAATGGCATGTGGCGACGGATGATGAGCAGACCGGTCAGCCATCAGCGGACAAGGTGGCCAACTATTTCCGCAACCTCTACGAGAACATCGCCACGTATCTGGGGCGGGGCGAGGCCCAGCTTTTCCGGCTGGAGGCCAGGGAGCATACCGCGCAGGTGGATCAGGAAGACCGGAAGGTGCGTGAGGAGCGATTCCGTGATGCCGAACTGCCGGTGCTGTTCTGCTCACCCACCATGGAGTTGGGGGTCGATATTGCCGAACTCAATACTGTCTATATGCGCAATGTTCCTCCCACGCCCGCCAACTACGCCCAGCGCAGCGGCCGGGCAGGGCGTTCCGGGCAGCCCGCACTGGTACTGACCTACTGCGCGGCCCGCAGTCCGCACGACCAATATTTTTTCTCAGACCCCGTGCGCATGGTGCAAGGACAGGTGCGAGCGCCGACACTGGATTTGACCAACGAAGAATTGATTCGCAGTCACCTGCATGCCGTCTGGTTGAGCGAAACGGGACAACAGTTGGCCAATTCGGTCGCCGATGTGCTCGACATGGAGCAAGGCGACAAACTGCCCTTGCGCACCGAACTGAAGGCAATGCTCGACGCGGAGCAGGCGCGGTTGCGCAGCTCGCGCCGGGCCATTGCCATCATGGGCATGCTGGCGGATGAACTCACACCGGAGAACGCACCGTGGCACCACGAAGGCTGGCTGGATCAAACCATTCGCAGCGCCTTTCGTGCCTTCGATCAGGCGCTCGATCGCTGGCGCAACCTCTATCTGTCGACCACCCGGCAGATGAACCAAGCGCATCAGATACAGCTGAATGCCGCCGCCAGCGATGCCGAACGGCAGGAAGCCGCGCGGCGCTACAACGAGGCGCGCACCCAGCAAAACTTGTTGTTGCAGTCCAGGCCCACGCTCAATTCCGATTTCTACACATACCGTTATCTGGCCAGCCAGGGCTTCCTGCCGGGTTACAACTTTCCAAGATTGCCGTTGATGGCCTTTATCCCGGCCCGGCGCGAAAAAGTGGGCCGCGACAGCTTCCTCGCCCGCCCGCGCTTTCTCGCCATTTCCGAATTTGGCCCCTTGAGCGTCATCTACCACGAGGGCAGTCAGTACCGGGTGCGGCGCGTCATTATTGGCGTGCGCGAAGAGGATGGCGCCGACAGCAGTATCGGCTTGCCGACCCGCAGCGTCAGGCTGTGTCCGGTCTGTGGCTACGGTCATTTCGAAGCGCATCGGGATGATGAGCGTTGCAATGCCTGTGGCGCACCGCTGGAAGGCGGCATGTCACTGCAAACACTCTACCGCGTCGAAAATGTCAGTGCGCGCCGCGCCACCCGTATCACCTCGGACGAGGAGGAACGGCTGCGCCAAGGCTATGAGATGCAGACCACCTTGCAATACGCCACCGACAACGGCCGCCAACAGGTGATCAAGAGCGAATTCCGCAGCGATGATACGCCCATACTCGAAATTCACTACGCCCCCGCCGCCACCGTCTGGCGGATCAATCTGGGCTGGCGCCGCCGTAAGGAGAAGAGCATCTACGGTTACAACATCGATGTGACCACAGGCTTCTGGGCCAAGGATGCGCAAGCGCCGGAAGACGAGGATCAGGCCGCTGAAAAATCGGTCAGCCAGGTGCAGCGCATCGTGCCCTATGTGGAAGACCGGCGAAATGTGTTGATCGTCCACCCCGCAGACCTACTCGATGAAGAGACGATTATCACGCTCCAATATGCGCTGAAACGGGGGATTGAAACGGTCTTCCAACTGGAAGAGAGCGAACTGATGGCCGAACCCCTGCCGACCCGGGAACAGCGCAACGCCATCTTGTTCTACGAATCGGCCGAAGGTGGCGCCGGTGTGCTCACCCGGCTGGCCAACGATCCTTCGGCGATGCAGCGGGTGGCCTGGGCTGCGCTGGAGGTCATGCATTACAAAGGCGACCGCTCTAATTGCACGCATGCCAGCCTGGAAGACACGGAACCGGATTGTGAAAAGGCCTGCTACCGCTGCCTGCTCAGCTACTACAACCAGCCCGATCATGGCGAAATCGACCGCAAGAATGAGGCGCTGCTCGATCTGTTGTGCCAGCTCACCCAGGCACAGTTCCAGCGAGGCACCCTGGGGCGGGATGCCGAGGCGCATATCGAAGAGCTGGAGCGTGTCTCCGGCAGCAGCCTGGAGCAGGCCTGGATTGACCATCTCAAGCGCCATGGTTATCGCTTGCCAGACAAGGCGCAGTTCACCCTGGAGGCGTTCCACACCCGCCCCGATTTCGGTTATCTGGATGCCCAGGCGTTGATCTACATCGACGGGCCACACCACGAGTCGCAGCACCAGCAGGCCATCGACGATCAGTTGACCGCCCGGTTGGAGGATGCCGGTTTTCTGGTGATCCGCTTTCCCAAGGAGCAGTCTGCCTGGCCGGCCATTTTCGCCCGCCATCCGGACATATTCGGCAAGGAACAAACAGCATGAGCGACGCACTGCAATATCAACCCGGCAGCTTGGTTCAGGCGCGGGGCCGGGAATGGGTGGTACTGCCGGGATCCAGCCCTGAAATCCTCTCCCTGCGGCCGCTCGGTGGCGCCACCGAGATCACCCGCGTCTATGTGCCGCTGGAAAAAGACGCCCTGCAACCGGCCAGTTTTCCTCCGCCGGATCCGCAGCGTGTCGGCAGCCGCAGCGCGGGTCTGTTGTTGCGGGATGCCATCACCCTCAAGCTGCGCGCGGGAGCCGGGCCATTCCGCAGCTTCGGCCATGTCGCCGTGGAGCCGCGCCCCTATCAGCTGGTTCCCTTGCTGATGGCCCTGAGGCTCGAAGCCATCCGCCTGCTCATCGCCGACGACGTGGGTATCGGCAAGACCATCGAGGCCGCCCTGATCGCCCGCGAGATGCTCGACCGGGGGGAGATAGCGAGTTTCACCGTGCTTTGCCCTCCGCACCTCTGCGAGCAATGGCAGGACGAACTCAAGACGCACTTCAATATCGACACCGAAATCGTGCGCACCAGCACCGCCGGCCGGCTCGAACGCGGCCTGCCCGCCGGGAAATCGCTGTTCGAGGTTCACCCGTTTACCGTGGTCAGCCTCGACTACATCAAATCCGACCGTCGCCGGGATGAGTTCCAGCGCGCCTGTCCCGAATTTGTCATCGTCGATGAAGCCCACAGCTGCACCCAGGGGCGTGGCCGAGGCCGCCAGCTACGCTTCAAGCTGCTTGCCGGACTGGCGGAACAGGCAGACCGGCACATGATTCTGCTCACCGCCACCCCGCACAGTGGCGACGACGAAGCCTTTTACAACCTGCTGGGGCTGCTCGATCCGGACTTCCGGCAGTTGGGTGAAGTCGAAGCACAACAGCGCAAATCGCTGCGTGAGCGGCTGGGCCGACACTTCGTTCAGCGCCGCCGCGCCGATATCGAAGAGTGGCAGGACAAGCATCTGTTTCCCGACCGCCTCACCCGTGAGACCACCTACCGCCTCAGCGGAAGCTGGGGGCAACTGTTCAACGATGTGCTGGAATATGCCCGCGAAATGATCCGCCAGGGGGAAGGGCTGGATCAGCGCCGCCAGCGCATGAACTGGTGGGCGGCACTGGCCTTGCTGCGCTGCATTTCTTCCTCGCCCGCGGCGGCGGTGCAGGCCTTGCGCACACGCATTTTGGCCGAAGAGCAACATGCCGACAGCGCCGAACTCAGCGCCGAGCTGGAGCAGTCCCTCGCCGCCACCGTGTTCGACGGCGAGGACGACACCCTCTCCAGCGACGACAACACCCCCGGGGCGCTGACCAGCGACAATGCGGTTTATCTGGGTGTGCTGCTGGAGCAGGCCAAGGATCTGCTCGGCCCACGCAACGACCCCAAGCTCAAGGCGCTGATCCGCGAGCTGAAGGCGCTCAGCGGTGACGGCTTCCACCCCGTTGTTTTCTGCCGCTATATCGCCACCGCCCACTATGTGGCCGAGCATGTCGGCAAGGCGCTCAAATCCAGCCATGTCACCGCTGTCACCGGCGAACTGACGCCCACCGAAAGGGAAGCGCGGGTATTGGCGTTGGGCGATTACCCCGAGCGAATCCTGATTGCCACCGACTGCCTCTCCGAAGGCATCAACCTGCAAGAACACTTCGACGCCGTGCTCCACTACGACCTCTCCTGGAACCCGACCCGCCACGAACAGCGGGAAGGGCGGGTGGATCGCTATGGCCAGACAGCCCCGCAAGTGCGTGCCGTCATGCTCTACGGCCAGGACAACCCGGTGGACGGCGCCGTATTGCGCGTGATTCTGCGCAAGGCCGAGCGCATCCGGCAGGAGCTGGGCGTGATGGTGCCGATGCCCGAGGATGAAAACCGCATCACCCAGGCGGTGCTGCAAGCGGTAATGATGGGCAAGGGCAGCCTAGGTGCCCCACAGGAACAACTCAGCCTCTCGCTGGAGGAGATCGACGACCACCTGGAAAGCGAATGGGAAAGCCTGCGCGAAAAGGCGGCCCGCAATCGCACCATCTTTGCCCAGCGCCGACTGCGCCCGGATGACGTGCTGCCGGAATGGCAACGGGCCATGGCGGCGCTCGGCAGTCAGGACGACGTGGCGCGATTCATCCGTCAGGCGGCCGAACGGCTGGGTGCGCCGCTGGAGGTGCGCGGCGACAGCCAGCGCCTGCCGGTGCGCCACCTGCCCATTGGGCTCAAGGAGCGGCTTGCCGCCCATGACATCCGCGATGCGCTGGATCTCTCGTTTCACTACCCGCCGCCGGAAGGCGCCCTCTACCTGCATCGCAGCCACCCACTGGTCAGTGAGCTGGCGGACTACCTCACCGAAGTGGCCCTGGACGGCGATCCGGAAGTGGCAGCCCGGGCGACCGCGCTGTTCACCACTCAGGTGGAGACGCGCACCACCATCTGGCTGCTGCGCCTGCGGATTCAGATCACCTTCACCCGCGCGGATCAGGCCCATACCCTGCTCGCCGAGGAGGCGCTCAGCGTTCAGCAAGCGGGCAGTGACGCCTTGCAGCTGCTGCCGCCTGAACAACTGCGCCAACTGCTGGGGGCGCAGGCCGAGCGCAATATGGCGCCGGATCTGCGCAGCCGTCACGTGGGCCGCGCCCTGGAGGGTTTGTCCGATCTTCAGCCCCAGCTGGATGCCCTGGCGCGGCAGCGGGCCGACGCCATTCTGGCCGACCACCGCCGCGTGCGCGATGCCGCCCAGGCGCGGGGCAGTTACCAGGTCGATGCGATGCTGCCGATGGACGTGATCGGCTGCTACGTCCTCATTCCCGCACGGAGCTTCTGATCATGGCCCGACGTACCGACCGAGGCACCGGCTTTGACGCGTTGCGCATCGAGGGTGGCCTGTTGCCCGCCGAATTCCTCAACACCATCGCCAGCCTGCAAGCGCCGGCCCAGTCCGAGGCCGACTATGCCATCGACCCCGGCCTCAAACTGCGGGATGAGATCGGCCGTTACTGGCGTATTGCCCACACCCTTTGGCAGCGCTATGACGACCAGAGCCCGCGTGCCGACCTGAACGCCCGCGATGTCGGCATCAAGCGTTGGCTGGTGTACCTGTTCCAGCGCGTGCTGGGCTACGACGACCTCGCGGCGACAGCGCCACTGACCATCGACGAGCGGCGTTTTCCCATTACCCATCGGGCCTGTGGTGGCGCCGTGCCGCTGGTGCTCACCACCCGCGACCGTCCGCTCGACAAGGGCGACCCACGGTTTGGCGAGGAAGGGCGCAAACGCTCGCCGCATGGGCTGGCCCAGGAATACCTCAACGCCGAGGAGGCCTGCCTGTGGGCGCTGGTCAGCAATGGCACCCATCTGCGCCTGCTGCGCGACAACCCCAGCATGACCCGCCCGGCCTATATCGAGGTGGATCTGGAGCGCATGTTCCGTGAGGAACTCTACCCCGATTTCGCCGCTTTCTGGCTCATCTGTCACGCCAGCCGGCTGCGGCCGGGTGAACCGGCCAGGCCGGAAAGCTGCATCATCGAGGGCTGGCGCAACCAGGCCCAGGAGACCGGCGAACGCGCCCTGGAGCACCTGCGCGAAGGGGTGGAGCGGGCCTTGCGCGAGCTGGGCAGCGGCTTTCTGGAGCACCCGGACAACCACGCCCTGCGCCAGGCCATCGAGACGGGCGTGCTTTCCGGTGAGGCCTATTTCCAGCAACTGTTGCGGCTGATCTATCGTCTTATCTTCCTGTTCACCGCCGAAGACCGCGACATTCTCCACCGCCCGGCGGCATCCGCCGAGGCGCGGGCGTTGTATCGCGATGGCTACAGCGTCAGTCAACTGCGCGAGCGTGCCAGCCGCAGCCGGGGCGATCGCCATCATGACCTGTGGCAAGGGCTGAAGATCACCGTGCAGGCGCTGCAAAGCGGTGAGGATGCCCTTGGTTTGCCGCCGCTTGGCGGCTTGTTCGATGCGCGCCAGTGCGCCGACCTCGACAAGGCCCGCCTGCCCAACACCCGCTTGCTGGCGGCGGTTCACGCCCTGACCTGGTTCCGCTCCAACAACGCGCTGAGCCGCATCAACTACCGCGATATGGACACTGAAGAGCTGGGCAGCGTGTATGAAAGCCTGCTGGAGCTGGTGCCGGTGATCCAGGTGGAGAGCCGCCCCTGGTCTTTCGGTTTTCTGGGTGATCCGGTACCCGGACAGGCCCAGCCGCAACAGAAAAAACGCGGTGGCGCGCGCAAGACCACCGGCAGCTACTACACCCCGGACGGCCTGGTGCAGGAGCTGATCCAGTCCGCCTTGGCGCCGGTTATCGAACGCGCCCTGAAGGAGAACCCGGACAAGCCCGTCGAGGCGCTGCTGGCGCTGAAGATTGTCGATCCCGCGGTGGGTTCGGGGCATTTTCTGCTCGCCGCCGCCCGCCGTCTGGCCGCCGAGGTGGCGCGCCTGCAGGCCGGTGCCGATCAGCCCACGGAGGCGGATTACCGCCATGCCCTGCGCGAGGTGGTGGCGCACTGCATCTATGGCGTGGATTTGAACCCCCTGGCCGTGGAGCTGTGCAAGACCGCGCTGTGGCTGGAGACCGTCGAGCCGGGCAAGCCGCTGGGCTTTCTCGACGCCCACATCCGCTGCGGCAACGCCCTGGTCGGTGTGCTCGACCCGGCCATCCTCAAGGACGGCATCCCCGACGCCGCCTACAAGCCGCTGACCGGCGATGACAAGAAAGCCGCCGCCCAATTGAGGAAGGCCAACAAGGCCGCCCGCGAGGGCGGCGTGCAGGCGCTCGACTTCAGCGCCGCCGTGGCCGAGCCTGAGCTGTGTGCCGTGGACCTCGACCACATGCCGGAGGACACCCCCGCTCAGATCGCCGACAAGCGTGCCGCCTGGGAAGCGGCGCAGGCCAGTCGCGCCTGCCGCCACCAGCGCCAGCTTGCCGACCTGTTCACCGCCGCCTTCTTTGCCCCCAAGACGCTGGCAACGCTGGACGCCGTGCCCACCAGCGCCGACCTCGCCGACTGGCGCGAAGGCCGCGCCGTCCGCGCCGCCGTGGCGCAGCAGGCCGAAGAGCTCGCCGCCGCACACCGTTTTTTCCACTGGCACATCGAGTTTCCTGAGGTCTTTGCTCGGGGTGGTTTCGACTGCGTGTTGGGGAACCCGCCGTGGGATCAGCTACAGTTCGATCCTCGAGAATTCTTCTCAACCCGTGTACCAGCAATTGCGAATGCCCAGCATGCTTCAGCAAGAAGCATGCTGATAGATCAACTAGAAGATGAGAATCCAAGTCTCTATCGTCGCTATCAGGTAGAGAATGACAAAATCCTTAGACAGCAGGCATTCGTACATGAAGGAGGTCGCTTCCCGTTAACCGCCTTTGGCAGGATCAATTTCGCACCACTGTTTGCAGAACTTTCCGTCAATCTACTTAATGAGAACGGACGCTCTGGAATCGTGGTGCCGAGTGGAATCGCCACGGATTCATTTACTCAAAAGTTTTTCCGGTCTCTGTTCGAGGGAAATAGGCTGATTTCGTTATACGACTTCGAGAACCGGGAGGCCCTGTTTCCCGGTGTGCACCGCAGCTACAAGTTCAGCCTGCTCACCCTCGGCAGCCATGCACCCGAGGCCGACTTCCTGTTCTTCGCCACCCGCATGGAACACCTGAAGGACCCGCGCCGCCACTTCACGCTCTCCGCAGCCGACATCGCCCTGATCAACCCCAACACCCGCACCTGCCCCGTATTCCGCAGCCGCCGCGATGCCGAGCTGACCAAACAGATCTATCGCCGGGTGCCGGTGCTCATCGACGAGGCCGAAGGCGAAACGGGCAATCCCTGGGGAATCAATTTCATGCTGATGTTCATGATGAACACGGCGAGTCACTTGTTCCGCACCCATGCCCAGCTCGCCGAGGCCGGCGCCAGCCCGAAAGGCCCCAACTGGGTGCTGCCGGACGGCGAGCTGTATGTGCCCCTGTACGAGGCCAAGATGGTCCACCAGTTCGACCACCGCTGGGCCGAATACGAGGAAGACGGCAAGACCACCCGCGACCTCAGCGACGAAGACCACGCCGACGCCACCCGCAGCGCCCGCCCGCGCTACTGGGTGTCCAAGCCCGACGTGGAAAAGCGCCTCCAGGCCCGCGACTGGCAGCGCGGCTGGCTGCTGGGCTGGCGGGACATCTGCCGCTCCACCGACGAACGCACCGTCATCGCCGGCGTGGTGCCGAGGGTGGGGGTGGGGAATAATCTGCCGTTAATGTTCCCCGGAAATCAATATGAACCGCTCTTGTCGGCGGCTCTAGTCGCAAACCTGTCAAGCATCGCCTTTGATTTTGTCGCACGGCACAAGGTTGGCGGTACACACCTCAATTTCTTCATTATCAAGCAGCTGCCCGTGCTGCCCCCCGACACCTACCGCCCCGCCGACCTCGACTTCATCGTCCCCCGCGTCCTCGAACTCACCTACGTGGCCTCCGACCTGCGCCCCTGGGCCGAAGACCTGGGCTACCGCGGCGACCCCTTCCCCTGGAACCCCGACCGCCGCCGCCAGCTCCGCGCCGAGCTGGATGCGTACTACGCCCGCCTCTACGGCCTCACCCGCATTGATCTGCGCTACATCCTCGACCCCGCCGACGTCGAAGGCGACGACTACCCCTCCGAAACCTTCCGCGTGCTCAAGAAAAACGACATCAACACCTTCGGCGACTACCGCACCCGGCTGCTGGTGCTGGATGCCTGGGATCGGTTGGAAAAAGGAGCATTACAGTGAACAATGGTTCAACCTCAATGTCCTCCCGGGTAGTGCCGGTGAACGGTGACTGACATGACTGCACAAACAAATCCGCTGTTTAAATACTTCACCATCCAGGGTTTCAAGAGCTACCGGGAGGCTCGGCTGGATCTGGCGCCCTTGACGCTGCTGGTGGGTGCCAATGCCTCGGGCAAGAGCAATGCGATCGAGGCGATTCGTATTCTTGCCTGGCTGGCGCGCGGCCAGCGCCTGGAGGCCATTACTACCTCGGTGCAGGCCTCGGATACCGGCGTGCGCGGACGGGTGCAAGATCTGGTGTTCGAGGGGGGCGATGGCTTCGAAGTAGGCTGTGGATTGAGCAATATGGAGGGTTGGGATCGCTTGCGGCTGGAGATTGGTGTTGCCGACGAGACCCTGCGCATCGTCAATGAGACGATAGAACGTTCCGATGGCAAGTTTCCCCTCTACCGTGTGGCCAGCGCGGCATCCGGGCTCAGTCATGATCTGAGCGTGGAGTACAACAATTTTGCCCGCGGCGGGAAAAAGCCTCGGGTAGCGTGTTCCGACCAATTGGCGGTCTTCACACAGTTGGAAAGCTCGGCCCGTTTCGAGCGCGGCCACAAGAAGGCGCAGGAGACCATCCCCCGTATTGCCCGGCAGTATCGCGAATTGTTGGCCAATACGCTGTTTCTTGATCCCCGCCCATCGGCGATGCGGGATTATAGCTTTAGAACCGAGACCCGCTTGCAGGATGATGGCGCCAATCTGTCGGCGGTGGTGTATCAGCTTTGTCAGCAGCCGGAGATACAGCAGCGCTTGATTGATTTCGTTGCCAGCCTGCCGGAGCAGGATATCAAGGAGATCGAGTTCATCGAGACGCCGCGCAACGAGGTGATGCTGAAATTGACGGAGAGCTTTGGTGGCCGGGATCGGTCGGTGGAGGCACCATTATTGTCGGATGGCACGTTGCGGGTGTTGTCGATTGCCGCAGCATTGCTGTCGGCGCCCGCCGGGGCGTTGGTGGTCATCGAGGAGATCGACAATGGGGTTCACCCCAGCCGGGCGGAGGGGTTGTTGCGCAATATCCAGTCGGTGGCTTCGCAGCGCGGTCTTTCGGTGTTGCTGACCAGTCATAACCCGGCGTTGCTCGATGCCTTGCCCACCGAGGCGGTGCCAAAAGTGCTGTTTTGCTACCGTGATCCCGATGAGGGCGACAGCCGACTGGTGCAGTTGGCGCAGTTGCCGGATTTCCCTGAGCTCATTGCCCAGGGTACGCTGGGACACTTGATGACGAAAGGGGTGTTGGAACGGTTCGTCAAGTACCGGCCAAGAGGTGAGAAAAAGAAGCAGAAAAACCTGGATTGGCTGGAGGCACTGCGGGCGGAGGGGAAAGGATGACCATTTGCCTGGTGGATACCTCGATCTTCTGCAATATCGTTGAAGTGCCGGGGCGCTGTCAGCATAGAGAGCAGGTCTTGCAGGCGCTGGAGCAGAAACTCAGCGATGAATGGAATCTGCTGCTCCCGCTGGCTGCCGTTATCGAAACCGGGAATCATATTGCGCAGGTGCCCGATGGACGCCGCCGCCGGTCAGCGGCAGAACGGTTTGCCGAGCAGGTTGTTCAGGCAATCAATGGCCAGAGTCCCTGGGTGGTTACACCGATGCCTCATGCTGGGGATTGGCTGGCTTGGCTAGACGAATTTCCAGACAGTGCAATGCGCGGCATGGGTATTGGCGATCTGACCATCCTTAAAGAGTACGAGCGCCAGTGTGCCATATTCACTGCCCGGCGGGTGATGATCTGGTCGCTCGATCAGCATCTGTCAGGCTATGACCGCGATCCTGTTCGAGGCGCTTGAATCATACCCGTTATCCACCTGCCAGAACATGTGACGCATCTTCGCCTGATCGAGGCCTTGGCCGCCAACGGTGCACTGGGGGGGGATTGGGAGCGTACGGATGTCAATTTTCCTCCTCGCTGTTTTGTCGATCAGGGGGCCATCGCCTTTTTGTGCGCCTGGGCTTTGCTGCATCTGCGCGCCGGTCGGAAGGTGGGCTTTTATGGTGATGAGGCCAGTTTGAACTATCTGTCGCGTCTGGATCTGTTTCGTCATACGGGTTTTTCTTATCAGGAACGTTTTGCGCGCCATGCAGAAGTCGGGCGCTTTATTCCGGCCCGGTTGATTGACGGCGAGGAGGATGTGTTCGACGCCAGCAATGCTATTTGTGATTTGGTGTTACGGCAATTTGATCATGCAAGGGACTTCCTGCCTGCCATGGAGTGGGCGGTGTACGAGATCATCGACAATATCCGGCTACATTCGGAGACGCCGGTGCCGGGTGTGATTACCGCCCAGTATTATCCACAAAAGCATCGGCTGGATATTGCCATCGTCGATGCAGGGCGGGGTATTAAGGCGTCCTTGGCGCAGAGCCAGAAACTGTGGAGCCATGGCGATGCGATTACCAAAGCCATCCAGCGCGGTGTGACGCGTGATGCTTCTGTGGGGCAGGGTAATGGGATGGCGGGCACCAACGATATTGTGCGGCTCAATGGTGGCGAGTTGCATGTGTGGACAGGGGATGCGAATTTCAGAATCTATCGGGGGCGCGACAAAGGGTTTTCGCAACTGCCGATGGCGCCGGGAACCGGGGTTTTTCTGCGCCTGGACACGCGCCGTCCGGTAAGGCTCAGCGATACCTTTATCAGTGATCCGGGATGGTCGTATATCGACTATGAAGCGGAGCGCCTCGCCGAAGGTGCAGGTATTCGGGTGGTGGATGAGTGTCTCCATACCGGCGGCAGGGAACCTGCCAGAACCTTGCGGCGCAAGCTGGAGGCCGTCATCGGCGAGATGGATGCGCCGCTGTTGCTGGATTTCGATGGCGTGGAGTCTGCAACCAGCAGCTTCTTCGATGAATTGCTGGGCCGCTTGGTGGCTGCGCTGGGCCAGGGTGTCTTTGTGGATAAAGTGCGCATCGTCAACCTGAAACCGGAACTGGCCGACATGGCCAATGTGACGATTGGGCAGCGGTTGGGGGAGCCGCCGAGCCACTGATTGCAACTGTTATTAACCCGGCAACACTATATATCGCATTCAGGGCTTCAGGCAGGCGCCGGAACAAGGCGCAGTGCGCAGGCAAGGGGCATTCCCTTGC